>SKQM01000057.1 GCA_007119005.1 Thioalkalivibrio sp. | reverse complement strand
GATCCTGTGGTTCCCTGAGTTCTTCACGCGGTTTCTGCCACCGTGGTCCCTGAATCTCGCGGCGCTGATCCACGGCCTCGAGGCGGTGCTGGCCGTGGGCTTCATCTTCACGATCCACCTCTTTCATAACAACTTGCGCGCGGAAAAATTCCCGATGGATACCGTGATGTTCACCGGGTACGTAACCGAGGACGAACTGCGGCACGAACGGCCGGACGAATACGAAAGGCTGCAGCGCGAAGGACGACTCACGGAACTCGAAACGCAGCCCGCACCACGTGCATTGAAGGCAGGACGCGTCTATGGGGTGGTCGTGAACAGCCTAGGGGTGATGCTGGTCGTGCTCATGCTCTACGCGCTGTTCAGCTGAGCCGATCCGGGCTTCGTGGCGCGGCCCTGGACACTAGCGCAAAGCACTCCGGGTCCACTTGCGGGCACCACAGCCTTCATGGCCTTGATTCGCCGCTGGCCGCAATCGCTCCCACGTCTTGGGGCGCCGACACGCTACACTACGATTTTCGGCAGCGCGCGAGACGGCCCTGGACACGATGGACAGAGACGGTACCCAGGAACTCTGGTTTACCCGCCGCAACGGCGAGATCCGCGGCCCTCACCCTGCGGGCCTGATCTCGCGTTTCCTACTGATCGGGAGACTGACGCCGGACGATGAGGTCAGTCAGGATCAGGAGGACTGGCGGCCGATCCGGGAGCGGCCGCAGCTAATCCCTGACGAACTGAAGCATGCGGACACGCCCGCGGACCACGAACGTCTGCTGCAGGCCCGTCTGCGCGAAGATGAACGCTTGCGCGATCGGCGCGCAGAAAGCCCGTCTGCGGTTCTCGGCACTGACAGGCGTGGCCCCGACCGGCGTCGTCCCGAACCCCCGGAAATAATCAGCCACCGCCTGAAGCGTGCGCAGTGGCTGTCGCGGCAAAAGGCCTCGCTGGACCTAGCGATGCGCGGCCCCACCCCCTGGATCGTCGCGACCTCTGCAACCCTGGTGGCTGTGCTCCTGTTCTTCTGGGCGATGGACCGTGGCGAACCGCCATCACCGCCGGCGTGTCACCTGCCGCCGGCCCCGGAAGTGAACTGGAGCTACTGCCGCATGCCCGGGCTGGACCTGCGCGGGGTCGACCTGAGTCGCGCCCTGCTGCGCAATACCGATCTCCTGGGCTCGCGCCTCGACGGCGCCCGGCTGGTGGACGCGGACCTGAGCTATGCCGATTTGCAGCGAACGCGGCTTGACCGCGCCGATCTGCGTGGTGCCAAACTCACCGGAGCGGCACTGCAGAATGCGGTGCTGACCGAAGCCCGCCTGAGCGGAGCGGATCTGAGCTTCGTGAATCTGACCGGGGCAAGCATCGCGGGCGTGACACTCGACGGGGCCATCCTCGACCGGGCAGTGTGGATCGACGGACGGATTTGTGCCACTGGCTCCATCGGGACCTGTGACTGAGCGTTTGTCGTCCGACTTTGGCGCCAGACGATGGTGGACCCGAGGCGCTGCGCGCACCCTACAGTGCTCGTGGGCGATCCACGCTCTGCTGTGGCGTTGTCGGCGGCGACATCATAAGCTCTGCCGAGAGCCATCATGACGCTACCGCTGACCAGTCATTACCGCGAACTTTTCCTGCGTGACGTCCCGCTGCTGGACGTCCGCGCGCCGGTGGAGTTTGCCCAGGGGGCCTTTCCCAATGCGCACAATCTTCCGTTGCTGACGGATACGGAGCGCCACGATGTCGGGCTGCGCTACAACGAGCAGGGACAACCGGCGGCGATCGAACTGGGCCACTCGCTGGTCGGTGGCAGGACCCGCGAGGCGCGCCTGCGGGGCTGGCTTCAGTGGTGCGAGCGGCACCCGGACGGCCACCTCTACTGCTTCCGCGGCGGCATGCGCTCGGGCCTCGTGCAGGAATGGCTGGCCGACGCCGGAAGGCCCATCCCGCGCGTCCAGGGCGGCTACAAGGCCATGCGGCGCTTCCTGCTGGAGAGTCTGGAGAAGACCGCCTCAACAATCCCTCTGGTCCTGCTGTCCGGCCGTACCGGTACCGGTAAGACCCGCGTGATCGAACAACTCGACGACGCGGTCGATCTGGAAGGCCTCGCGCGACATCGGGGCTCGGCATTCGGGCGCCGCCCCGGTGGACAGCCGAGCCAGATCGACTTCGAGAATGCGCTGGCGATCCGGCTGCTGCGTCTGCAGGCGCGGCAGGAAGCGGATGGACCGCGCCCCGTGGTCCTCGAGGACGAGAGCAAGCTGGTCGGCCACCGACTGGTTCCGCCCGTGCTGTTCACGAACATGAAGGCGGCTCCGCGGGTGTTCATCGAAGAGTCGTTGGAGAGCCGCGTGCAGGTCACCCTTGAGGATTACGTGGTCGAACCCCTGGTGGAATACACCGAGCACCACGGCGCGGAGCAGGCCCTGCCCCGCCTTGGCGCCGAACTGCTGGCGTCGCTGGATCGCATCCGCAACCGGCTGGGCGGAGCGCGGCACCAGGAACTTCGCTACATGCTCACGGCGGCTCTCGAGGTTCAGGCACGGACCGGCTCCGCAGACGCGCACCGGGGTTGGATAGAGGCCCTGCTCGCCGAATACTACGACCCTCTTTACGACCACGCGCTGCGGCGTCAGGGCGACATGGGGGCACCGCTGTTTGTCGGTTGCCGCAACGAGGTGCTTGCCTTTCTGCAGCAATTGGCCTCCGGTCCCTTGCCTTCCACCGGGCGGAGTCGCTAGGCCGTGCAACGCATCCTGCTGACGGCCGTCTTCCTGGTCCTGGGCTACGGCTTCTGGGTCAGCCCCGATCTGAAGGAAATTGCGGCGGGGGTCGCGCTGTTCCTGTTCGGCATGATCTCTCTGGAGACCGGTTTCAAGGCGTTCACCGGCGGGGCGCTGGAGACGGTTCTGCGCCGCTCCACCGATCGCCTCTGGAAGAGCATCGGCTTCGGGATCGCGAGCACCACCCTGATGCAGTCCAGCACACTGGTGTCGCTGGTGACCATCTCCTTCGTCAGCGCCGAGATGATCAGCCTCGCGGCAGGCATCGGGATCATCATGGGTGCGAACCTCGGCACCACCACCGGCGCCTGGCTGATCGCGGGCCTTGGCCTGCGGGTGGACATCGCCGCCTATGCGATGCCGATGCTGGTGTTCGGGGTGATCCTGCTGCTGAACCGGAGCCGCCTACTGAAGGGGATCGGCTATCTCCTCCTCGGCATCGGCTTCCTGTTCCTCGGCATCCATTACATGAAGGAGGGCTTCGACGCCCTGCAGGACGGCTTCGATCTCGCCGCCTTCGCGGTACCGGGCCTGGCCGGCCTGCTGCTGTTCACCGCGATCGGCATGGCGGTCACGGTGATCATGCAGTCCAGCCACGCGACCCTGCTGGTGATCATCACCGCGCTGGCGGCGGGCCAGGTCACCTATGACAACGCGCTCGCGCTTGCCATCGGCGCCAACCTGGGGAGCGCCTTCACCACGGCGCTGGGTGGCCTGACCGCGAACGTGGGTGGAAAACGTCTCGCGGTCGCGCACGTGCTGTTCAACGTGATGACGGCCGCGGTGGCGATTGCGCTGATCGACCAGATGGCCTGGGCGGTGGATCTCATAAGTGGCTGGATCGGCATCGCCGAGGATGACTTCCTGCTGAAACTGGCGCTGTTCCACACCCTCTTCAACCTCCTCGGCGTTTTGCTGCTGACTCCCTTCGTGCGGCAACTCGAGCGTCTGCTGATCCGCTACGTCCACTATGTGCCGCCGCCGGCGGAACAGCCCCGGTTCCTGTTCCCGGAGTCGCTGAACACACCTGCCACCGCGGTGACCGCGGTGCGCAACGAGGTGGCCCACCTTTACGACAACGCCCATGCGCTTATCGCCCACGGGATGAGCCTGCGCCGGCGAGTGATCGACTCCGACGCGTCGCTGTCGGAAGCCGTGCGGCACACCCGGCGGATCATGCCGCTCGACGTCGACGACATCTACGAGAAGAAGATCAAGAGCCTGCACAGCGCAATCGTCGCGTTCATCGGCGAGGTGCAGGGGCGGGAAATCGCCGAGCACTGGACGGAACGCCTGTACGACCTGCAGCAGGCAAGCCGCGCAATCGTCGAGGCGGTGAAGGCCACCAAGCATCTGCACAAGAACCTGTCACGGTATGGCGTCTCGCCGAACCCGCCCGTGCGCGAGCACTACGACGGCATCCGCGTGCAGATCGCCAAGCTGCTGCGCGAGATCGGACAACTGCGCACGGAGGAGCCGGGGGCTGTAACCAGTCTGTCACTTGATTCGCTTAGAGTTGGCCTCGAAAAGTCGAGCCTCGAGCACATGCACAGCATCAACCGGATGATCCGCGACCGCCAGATACCGCCACACATCGCCACATCGCTGATGAACGATGACGCCTACGCCTATGAGATCGGTGAAAAACTGATCGCCGCCAGCCGTACCCTGCTTGTGTCGGACGAGCCTGGCGACCGCATTGCAGAGGAGACGCTCGCGCTCGATGACCGTGACATCGAGCGGATCGCCCATGAGTCGAAACCCGCTGAACAGGCAGCTGCCGGGGAGACCAGCCGATGAAGACGAAGAAACTCCTGGCCAAACTGGCAGATTTCATGCACAAGGATCGGGTCGCCCAGCGCGAAGAGCTGGAGCGCATCCGCGAGGTGCTCAAGAAGCTCAAGAAAAAGGAGCAGCAGCTCAGGGAAAAACTCGAGGCGGACCCGGACGAAGAGGAACGCCGGGAGCTCATGGGCAAGCTCGACGTCGTCCACGCCCAGCGCATCAAGGGCGTGGAACGGGTAAAGGAGATACGGGACAGCCGCCGGGAGCCCAACGCCGACAAGGTGCCCGAAATCTAGGGGAGTACCGCGCGACTTTAACCCTACTGCCGGCCTTCTTCACTGGCCAGTGCGGCGAGGATTTCCTCGGTCAGGCGCTGCACGGCGACGTGGCGATCACCGCGAGCGGGGTCGAAGATCTCCGCATTGAGGCGGGACCAGCGGGGCTTCAGGCGCGCCTCGCGCACCGGTGCTGGCAGAGGCTCCCGGCCCCAGCGGGCATCTGCCGATTCCGTACCCGCCAATGGCGCCTGGGCCGCATGGCCGCGATGCAGTAGCGCGCGGGTCAGAGACATCTGCCGCAGCATCAGCAGACGCAGGGTGTCGTCCGACACCCGCCACTCCGAGAAGCCGTGCAATCGCCCCCAGATGCGTTGCCGCAACGGGATGGAGGTACCCAGCAGCGCGCCGACGGCTGTTCCGGTCAGTGTGCCCAGACCCAGCGTTACCCCTAGGGTCGCTGCGTCGAGCGCGGCCCCGGCGGCGGCGCCAGCCGCGGCCCCTCCGCCCATCCGGATCCCGTAGTGTTTCAGCGCATCCGGGTTGAAGAGATCCATGCCCCAGGAACCGTTGACCAGCGGCAGGTGCTGGTGCTCGTAGTGCCGGCTGCTGAACCGGAACAGCCGCAGCAGCGCGTCGACACTGCGTTGTTCGCGCTGCCGCACTGCATCCTGGTTGCGCAGGATCATTTCACGCATCTTCGCGGGTTCGAGGTCACCGGGGATCACCCGCAAGCAGCCGGCGGTGTCGATCAGCAGTTCCGCCAGGTACTCGGCGGCGGCCCGGCGCAGCCACTCACCCTGCTGCCGCCGATCCTCGATCAGCCGCAGCAGGGGCTGGTCGAAGGCATCCAACAGGGTGCGCAGCTTCTCGTAGAGCCGGCGCTCGCCCGCCTCGTCGAAGACCACGGTGTCGAAGGCCACCACCGCGTGCAGGTTCAACCGGGCGAGCTGTTCGCGCCACTCGGCCTCGCGGCTGGCCGAACTCGCGACAAAGTTCAGTACCGGCAGCACGGGAATGGCGCAATAGGTGAGGATCGTGAGCTCTTCACGATACTTGCCAAGCACCGGCTCCCGGCAGTCGATCACGTAGATCGCCGCGTCGCTCTCCAGCATCTGGCGCAGAACCTTGGCTTCCTGCTCGTAGTGCGTCGCCGCTTCCGGAGACTCGAGAAACCGGTGGACCCGCTCGGGCGCGTCGAAGCGCTCGGTGCCCGCATGCTGGTCCAGTGCGTCCAGCACACCATCCGGATCTTCCAGCCCCGGAGTGTCCAGCAGCACCATCACCGGCTCGCCATCGGACAGCAGCAGCTGGATCCCTTCCACCTGCCGGGTCGTCGCCGGCTCGTCCGAGACCTGGCCAAAGCGCTCATCGCGGGAGAGCGTGCGCAGCAGAGAGGTCTTGCCGGTGTTGGTGTGTCCGACCACCACCACCTTGAGCATCGTGCTCATGCCCCGCTCCCCGCCTGCCCGAGCAGTTCCACCAACTCCCGGGTGCCGGGGTGCCCGGCATCGTCGAGTTCAGCCTCGAGCACATAATCGAGCCCGGCACGCATGCCGGCCTGCTGCCACTGTCGGACCCGCGCGGCCCTCTCTCCGCCGCGTGCGGCCAGCTGCCGGCCTTCGTCGAGTACGGCCCAGACCGGGGCACGGGTCTGTTCGCGCAGACTTGCGAAAAAGCGCTCGGCTCCGCGATCGGGGGTGCGTGCGAGCGAACAGACGACCAGCACCACGCCCGGAGGCTCGCTCCGCACCCGCAACGCCGTAAGGATATCGCGCCGCTGGCTGCGGTCATCGGCGCGGCCCAGGGGGATCCAGTCCACTCCGGCAACGCGTGGCGGCCAGTCCTGGCTGCCCCGCTCCAGTTCGAGACCGACGAGCAGCGCGACGCCGGTGACCGGCGCCGGCCGACCGCGCGGAGGCCTGTCCGGACCCTGCTGCTCGAGGGGATACGGGTCCAGCACACCAATCGACCGCGCGCGGGGACTCAACCGGTCGGACAGCCGCGCATAGCCGGGAAGGCTGGTGTCCAGCCGCAACCTGTGCGCCGCACGCCGCATCAGCAGCAGGCTGAGGCCAGCCAGCAGTGTTCGCGGCAGCAGTCCGTAAAACAACAGGGACGCCAGCAGCAGCCCCGACCACAATTCGCGGCCCACGGCGCCCTCGAGACCGATGCGGCTCGCACGCACCACCTGCTCGTCCGGCACCGGCCAGCCCAGCCACTGCGCCGGGGCACCGAGCAGCGCCACCATCGCGACGAAGCTCTCCTCGGTCAGCAGCGTCGTACCCCAGACGAATTCGTACTGCCGCACACTCAGTGCGAACACCGATCCGAGCAGCGCACCGAGACAGAACACCGCCCACAGTCCGTGTGTGAGGGCACTGGCGACCCAACGCCCCAACCCGCCCTGGCGCAGCAACCCGACGCTTGCCGACAGCACCACGGCGGCGTCGGGCCGCCGGGAAAGGCGTCGGCCGAGACCGTGTGCCGCCGCCATGGCCCCCCGCCCGAGCGTGCCCCCACCACCACGGGGCCGATAGAGCGTGAAGACGATCCAGAGCAGCAGCATCAGCAGTTGCAACCCGAGCAGCGCGGCGAGGGCCCAGCCGATATTGACCGTCGCATCCTGGCCGAACACGGCAGCCGCCGCGCCGAGACCGGCGAGCAGGGCCAGCCCGAGCGCGACCAGAACCAGCCAGAAACGGACCTGGAGCAGCCCCTCGACGGTTTCGGCAAAGCGGCGTCCGGCAGCGGTCTCGGCGGCACGCCGTACCACGCGCTGTTCGAAGTCACCTCCCGCCTCGCGGGCCCGCGCGTCCGCCACCGGATCTTCCAGAATCCGGCCGAGTCGGTCTTCCTCCAGGCGCAGAGCCTCCGCGACGAGGCGCTGGCGTACGGGGGTCATGGCAGTGGTCACGAAGGGGAAATCCGCGGTCTGACGCAGTGTCGGCATCGGTGCCCTGCGAAGATATCAGATTTGGCGCAGACGGATTCGGGCCCACCCTTTGGGAGGCGAGGCCTCTCCGCCATCCACCGCTTGTGGGAGGCGAGCCCTCTCGGCCAGCCCTTGTGGGAGGCGAGCCCTCTCGGCCAGCCCTTGTGGGAGGCGAGCCCTCTCGGCCAGCCCTTGTGGGAGGCGAGCCCTCTCGGCGACCCATGGCCGGGGAGAACACCCCTCGCCGGAGATTCCGCCTGAGCCGGGTCGCCCAGAGGGCTGGCCTCCCACAAGCAAGGCCCAGCCTCGCGGGACACAGCCTGGCGGGAAAGATTCATTAATCTGTCCCGCTCTCCCACCCCCGGGCCTATTCGATCCGGCAGACGTCGTCGAAACTGAAGCGGGGGCTGCGCGGGAACAGCGCCTCGGGGCGGCCGTAGCCCAGATTGCAGAGGAAGTTCACGCGGACGCTGCTGTCCGGGAAGAAAGCCTCGTTGACCTTGTCGGCATCGAAGCCCGACATCGGCCCGCAGTCGAGGCCCAGTGCGCGCGCGGCCATGATCAGATAGGCGCCCTGCAGGCTGCCGTTGCGGAACGCGGTGGCCTCGATCAGCGGCTGGTTGCCGGCGAACCAGGAGCGCGCGTCCGTGTGCGGAAACAGGCGCGGAAGGTGCTCGTGAAACTCGAGATCGTGCCCGATGATCGCGGTCACCGGCGCAGTACGGGTCTTATCCACGTTGCCCTCGATCATCGCGGGCAGCAGGCGCGCCTTGGCTTCCTGGCTCTTCACGAAGACGATCCGGGCCGGGCTGCAGTTGGCGCTGGTCGGCGCCCAGCGCAGGATGTCGAAGAGCTCCTTCAGCAGTTCATCGCTGACGGGGCGGTCCTGCCACTCGTTATGCGTGCGGGCCTCGAAGAACAGCTGGTCCAGGGCCTTGGAGTCGATTCGATCACTCATGGGTCAGATCCTTGCTATCGGTGGGATCCGGAGTTGGGCTCCGAATGACAGCTGGAGAAACGTTGATCAATGTTCCGGGACTGCAGAAATTCCAGCATAGGTCCTTCGACCGGCGTCCTTCGACGAGCTCAGGACGAACGGAACGGAAGGCTCACGCAGTGAGCACGTGTGGCTGAGAACGGAATCCCCCGCTCGCCGTTCGTCCTTAGCTCGTCGAAGGACATGGCTCAGCTGCATCATAAAGGTAAGGGTCCGAGGGAACGAGCGTCAACCAGGCGGCCACCCGGGACGGCCCACGGGGACAGATTTGCCAATCCGCCCCCCCCTGGCCCCCCGGCTCAGTCCGTAACGCAGCGGTTGCGGCCCTGCGCCTTGGCGCGATAGAGGGCAGCGTCTGCGCGGCCGAAAACTTCCTGCGCCGTGTCGCCGTCGCGAAACTCGCTGATACCACAGGAGATGGTGATCGGCACCGGCTGCTCCTGGTAGTGGAAGCCGCAATCCATCACCTCGCGCCGGATGTGTTCCGCAGCCGCAGCGCCCTGCTCAAGCCCGGTCTCCGGGAATAGCAACACGAACTCCTCCCCGCCGTAGCGGGCGACGAAGTCGGTCTCGCGGATGTGTCTCCGGATCAGCTGTGCGATCAGCGTCAGCGCCTTGTCGCCGGCCTGGTGTCCGTACCGGTCGTTCACGTCCTTGAAACGGTCGATGTCCCAGACGGCCAGTGTCAGCGGCGAGCGATAGCGCTTCCAGCGCGCCACCTCCAGCTCCAGCCGCTCGTTGTACGCGAACCGATTGCCGATGCCGGTGAGCGGATCGACCATTGCCAGATCGCGCTCCTCCTTGAGGCGCCGCCGCAACTCCTCCGATTCCTGCTGTACGCTCTGCAGGCGCTCGTTGAGGCGCTCGACCTGACGCTCCGCTTCCGATATGCGCCGCTCTTCACTCTCCCGATACTGCCGCATGTGTCCGCGGATGACATCGATGCGCTGCCGAAGCGTACCCTTGAGCGACTCGAGATCCTGCGACTGGCTGACCGACGCCTCGATCGCGTTGACCTGGTCATCGACGTTCCTGCCGAGTTCCTGCCCTTCCTCGTAGCCCTCCCGCTGGCTCGCCAGGCTCTCCTGAAAGGCGGCGTCGATCTCGTTCAGGCGCTCCGTCACCTGCTTCAGGAACGACTCGATCTCGGCCCTGTCGCGGTGCGCCCGCCCATGGATCTCCGCGACCAGGTCCGCGATGGCCATCAGCGCCTGTTCAGTATGGTCGGCTGCCCCGGCTCCGAGCAGAAGCTGCCGGATGTCCTCGTGGCGTCCGCCGAGTTCGCTGGGCACCTCGATGTGCTCAAGCAGCCGCAACAGCACCTCGTGGGGCTTCAGTCCGCCGCGCGGCGGACCACCCTGGCCCCCGGGGACGGACGGCTGCAGACTCGTGACGAGCTCGTGCCCCAGGTTGTAGACCTGAACTTCGCTGGTAGCCTGCCCGATCCTGCGCAGGAGATCGGCCCCGGCATCCTGCCCCAGGAGGTCTTCGACCAGCTCCTGCAGCAGGTTCCTGGCCACGCGCAACCTGCGTCGTTCCGCGTCGGCCGCAGCAGGGGCGGCAGCCGCACCCCTTCCGAAAAGTCTACCCAACAGGCCGTGACCCACTCCCCCAGGAGCGCCTGCCTCTTCCCTTCTGTCGTCGAGGTGCCGGACCGACTCGGCAATCTGCTCCAGCTTGCCACGCAGGCTTGCGGGTGCGGCCTTCTCCCGCAGCAGCTTCCGCAATTCCTCGAGCTGGCGATCCAGCACCGGATCGATTCCATCGACCGCCAGCGAGAGGCGGCTCAGGCCCTGGCGCAGGAGCGCTTCCGTCTCTCCCCATTGCCTTTCCCGGGAATCAAGCTCGGCGACGCTGTCCAGATATCGCAGCTTCCAGTCGTCTCTTGTGCTGTCTTCTGGCAAGCCGTCAACTCCTGTCCGATCCCTCAGCGCGCTGTCGTGTCTTCCGGGCCCGCGCTCGGCCGCTCTCCGGCGTCGTGAAGCTCGAGGTCGACCATCAGGGCGTTTGCGAGGGCCTCGAGATCATCCTGGACGGCGTGCAGGTCCGTCTCTGCCGGCACACCCAGTTCCGCATAGGCCCGAAACAGCAGTTCTCCCGACATCGAGGCGGGCTCGCAGCCGGTTTCCAGCTCCTCGATGGTGATGCCGTGACGTGCCAGCACGCCCGAGATGTCCTGCACGATGCCCGGATGATCATGGCCGACCAGGTCCAGCTGCACGCGACGCAGCCGTTCCAGACCACTGTCCCGGCCCCGCTCGATGGTCAGATGCAGACCCTCGGCCTCCAGCCCGCGCAGCGCGGCCTCCAGGCCGGCAGCCGCCTCGGCGTCCACTTCCAGCCTCACCACGCCGGCGAACTGTCCGGCCAGCTGCACCATCCGGCTTTCCATCCAGTTCGCTCCCTCCGCGGTCGCACACGCCGACAGCGCACTCACCAACCCCGGACGGTCCGGCCCGAGCAGCGTCAGAATCACCGATACCTTCACCCTGTTGCCCCTTCATCAACCGCTGGAAGCACGATGGTAAGCGAAGTCCTGCCGGCGCGCCCTACCCCCGTCGGTCCCGCCCCGTCTAGGCGGAAACCGCAACCGGGCCCGATCCCATTCCGGTTCGAGCTCGGCCCTGACGTCCAGGAAACGCAGCAGGTCCTTCAGGACCAGCATCCCGACCAGCCGGTCGCCGTCGGTGACCATCAGCCGGACCGAACGCGACTTCTGCATGCGGTTCAGCGCCTCATCGGCCTTCATATCGGCCTCGATGGTGTTTTCCTGAATCCGTTGCTGGCAGATGTCTCCGACCCGGGTCCGCTCCCAGTCGTCGCGCGGCACCTCCCGGACCTCCGCGAGGCCGATGCTGCCGAGCAGGCGCTCCCCGCGGACCACCGGGAAGCGATCGAAGTTGTGGTGATAAAGATAGTCGCTGACGAACTCCTCG
>SKQM01000038.1 GCA_007119005.1 Thioalkalivibrio sp. | reverse complement strand
TCAGCGAACAGCGCGACATTGTCGGGCGGCACTTCGACCATCAGGTCGATACCGCCGGACAGCATCTCGGTGACCCGGGCATTGACGTCGGTCAGCGGCCGGAACACCACGCCGGCCAACGCCGATGCGCCGTCCCAGTAGTCCGGGTTGCGCTGCAATGCCACCTGGCGGTTCGTCTGCCAGCGCACGAACTGGAACGGCCCGGTCCCCGAGGGGTTGCGGCCGTAGTTGGCCCCGTGCTGCTGCACGGCGGCGGGCGACACGATCAGCCCGGTGGGATAGGCCAGGTTCGACAACAGCGGCGCGAAGGGTTTTTCCAGGCGGAAAACCACCTCGTGGGGCGCGGTCGCCTCGACTTCCCGGATCGCGTCGAAGAAGAACGCGAGCGGGAACGGACCGGTGTGGTGGTAGGGGTGCTCGGGGTCGAGCATGCGCTGGAAATTGAAGACCACCGCTTCGGCGTCGAACGGCGTGCCGTCGTGGAACTGCACGTCCTCGCGCAGATGGAAGGTGTAGGTGAGGCCGTCCTCGCTGATCTCCCAGTCGGTGGCCAGCGCGGGCTCCACCTCCAGCGAGCCGTCGGCGTAGCGGACCAGGCCATCGTAGAGGTTGACCAGAATGCGGAAGTCGTTGACCGCGGTGACCACCTGCGGGTCCATCGACCGGGGCTCGGCGATCTGGCCGACCACCAGCACATCCGGCGGGATCCGGGCGGTCGCGGGTGCCACCCAGGCAAGGGCGAGTACGAGTGGAACCACCAGTGCAAGAGGTGCGAACACTCGGGGCAAGGAAAGTACCGGCATGGCTATGCTCCTCTTTTATTCGGCGACGGAGGGCGAGGCCTGAACACAGGTCGCGTCTTCCGAGGGGCCCGACGCGGTAAATTTGGGCACAAAACCTTTTTTCACTCTACACAACGCAGCGGCAATGGTGAAACCCCGGCAGTTGTCGTGGGCTTTTGATGGCTACCCTGCCGGTCCCTGACCGCGCACCCCGGGGCGCGGCCGCTCGCCGCGCACATCGGAAATCCAGAATCTGGACTAGGATCTAGACAGGAGGCGCGATGAATCTCACTGCCGAGGATCTGCGACGCGCGATGCAGCGCGGCGAGTTCAGCTTTCACTACCAGCCGAAGGTGTCGTTCCTGAGCGGTCGGGTGGAGGGTGCGGAGGCACTGATACGCTGGCGGCTGCCGGACGGTACGCTCGTGCCTCCGAACGACTTCATTCCGCTGGTGGAAGCCGAGGGCATGATCGCGGAGGTGACCCGCCACATGTTTCCGCGGCTGCTGGACGACCTGGCACGGATCCACGCCGAACGCGGCGAGGACCGTCTCGCGTTCAACATCTCCGCGATCGAACTCGACGATCCCGGCCTGATCCACCTCGTGCGGGAGGCGATCGAGAGCCGCCGGCTACTCGGTCCGCACCTCGAGATCGAGATCACCGAAGGTGTCGCCGTGTCCAGGCAGGCGATCATCGTGCGTCGCCTGACGGAACTGCTGGAGACCGGCGTGAGTCTGGCGATGGATGACTACGGAACCGGTTTCTCCTCGCTGGAGACCCTGAGTCGCCTGCCGTTCTCGGCGCTGAAGCTCGACCAGAGTTTCGTGACCCGGATGCTCCACTCCGCGAAGGCGGCGACCATGGTCCGCACCAGCATCGCGATGGCGCAGCTACTGGGCATCCGTAGCGTGATGGAGGGCGTGGAGACCGAGCAGGCCTACCGGATGCTGTTGCACTACGGATGCTCCGAGGCCCAGGGCTACTGGATCAGCCCACCGCTTGCATTGACCGAATATCTGGATTTCCGTGGACATGACCAGGTCTGGCCCTGCTCACCGATCGGAATGCTGCGCATGGCTCAACTGACGCATGCCTGGCAATACAAGCTGCTGGTGGACACGCTGTTCGCCTATCTCGAGCATCCGGACAACCCTGGCGCCATTCCCCGGCACCTGCACATGAGCCATCAGGAATGCGCATTGGGCGATTGGTATCACGGCCTCGGACAGGCCCTGAGCGGCGACCCGGACTTCGACAGCCTCGACAGGCCACACCGGCGAATGCACGACCTCTGCGGAGAGATGCTCGACGCCACGCGCCGGCAGGCATCCAGGGACGTGATCCGGGCCCTGATGACAGACCTGGCTGAACAGTCGAACGCGCTCTCCAGTTCGCTTCAGCGCCTGGAGACGCGGCTGCTGTTCGAGGAACTGCGCGAGCTGGGTTGACCGCAACGGCTCCGGCAACGGATTGAACACCGCACGGCGCCGCCCCAGTCTCTAGTGTCCTGTCCGGCCGCTCCGGGATCCCTGCTCAGCGGCTGAGGCCCGCGTGATGCGCCTGGACCCGATCGTTCGCCGCTGCGAGCTGCGCACGGCTCATGCGCTTGCGGA
The DNA here is from genome assembly GCA_007119005.1 of Thioalkalivibrio sp. Lineage (GTDB taxonomy): Bacteria > Pseudomonadota > Gammaproteobacteria > Ectothiorhodospirales > Ectothiorhodospiraceae > Thioalkalivibrio. Next base: position 788 of record SKQM01000038.1, on the reverse strand, counting down.
CCTCCTCCACCTGCGCCTGGTTATCGGCAAGACTGAACCACAGGTAGGCCTCTTCGAGATCCCGGCCGACGCCGCGGCCGGCGAGATAAAGCTCCCCAAGACGATTCTGCGCCGGGATATGGCCCTGTCCGGCTGCCGCACGGTACAGGCGCATCGCTGCCACCGGATCCGGCCGCACACCCGGCTGCCCCAACTCCTGGAGCTGGCCCATGTAGAACTGCGCAGCGGGAACCCCCCTGTCGGCAGCCCGGGACATCCACTTCGCCGCCTCTTTCCCGTCGCGGGGCAGTCCATCCCCGTTCGCGTAGCGACTCCCGATCAGGTACTGGGCATCCGCATGCCCAAGCTCCGCCGCCTGCAGGTAATGTTCGGTGCTCTTCGCGGCGTCTGCCTCACGCCCCACGCCGGCGGCGTACATGTAACCGAGGTAGTAATGGGCGCCGGCATGGCCACGATCGGCAGCACGCTGGAACCAGGTCGCGGCCTGCTCGTGGTTCTCGGCGGTGCCACGCGCGACGAAGTTCGCCACGCCAACATCGTATTTCGCGTCGACATCGCCTTTGTGGGCGACCCCCTCCCGGATCTCGTACCAGATACGCAGGAGCTCCTGCTGTCGTTCCGCCCCCGAGGGTGCCTGTGCTGATGCCGATGCCACGAACATGCCGAGAAGCAGGGACAGCGTCGGGAAAAGCACGGCCATTTTCTTGTTCATACCTGCATCCTCTTGAGGAATCGCCGAGACGAAGCGGCTAACGTACTCGCTGAGCTTTAGATCATAGTATTGGATA
>SKQM01000126.1 GCA_007119005.1 Thioalkalivibrio sp. | reverse complement strand
TGGTCACCAGCACCACGCAGGGCGAGGGCAAGAGTACCTCCACGGCCAACCTGGCCACGGTGATCGCGCAGAACGGTGCCCGTGTGCTGCTGATCGATGCCGACCTGCGCCGGCCGGTGTTGCACCGGGACTTTTCCATCCCGCGCGCTCCGGGGCTGACCAATGCCATTGCGCAGTTGGAACCGGGGTCGGGTTTCGACCGCTCGCTGATCCGCGAGACCGAGATGGAGGGTCTGTCGGTTCTCGCTGCGGGCCCCGCTACGCCCAAGCCCACCGAACTGCTGAGCTCGAACCGGCTGGCCCGGATCATCTCCGAGTGCCGCGAGCTGTTCGACCACGTGCTCATCGACGCCCCGCCGATCCTGGGGCTCGCCGACGCGGTCGCGCTGTCGCGCATGGTCGAGGGCGTGATCGTGGTTGTCGCGGCCGGGCAGACCGGCAAGGAGAATTTCCGCGGCGCGGTGGGGCGGCTGCAGCAGGTGCAGGCGCCGCTGCTCGGTGTGGTGCTGAACCGCGTCGATCTGAGGAGTGCGGACTACGCTTACTGCTCGTCGGACTACTACGGTTATCAGGAGGCGCCTGCGACCCCGGATTCGCCGAGCCGGCAGGGCAGCACGGCCTCCTGAGCCGGAGGGATCGCCGTGTCGAACCGAATTTCCACGCGCTGGCGGTTCGTCGCCGCCGCCGGCGTCGTGGCCTTGGGCATCGCGTTTTACGAATATCGAGCACTCGGTGCGATCGACCCCGGCTTCCCCATCGCCGGCGAGCCAAGCGACCCACCGGTTCGACTGCCCTGGGGCGGGCTCGCGGGCCGCAGCCTCTCCGCGATCGCGGAAGTGAACTGGCGCCAGGATCCCGAGACGGCGGAAGCGTTCATCGCCTGGCACCTGCAGCGTTACCCGGTGGACCACAGTCGCTGGTATCACCGTGCGATCATCGCCCGCGACCTGGATCATGCTCCCGATCGGGTGCTCGCGCACCTGGCCGCGGCCGTCGCTGTGCAGCCGGGGCATCGGGAGGGGCGCTGGCGGGCGGCCACCCTCGCGCAGCTGATGGGAGACCCGGATCTCGCCGCCGCGCACCTCCGCGCTTGGCTGAACGGCCAGCCGCAGGCCGCCGGGCAGGCGCTGTTCACGGCGGGTCGTTGGATCGGCGATCCGGAGGAGCTGCTGGACCGTGTCGTTCCCGACGGCGAGGCCTACCAGGAAGCGGTGCTGCGGTTTGCCCGCCAGCACGGCCGCTTCGATCTCGCCCGTGCGGCCTGGGCGCGGCTGCCCCGGCCACGTCCGCCGGGGGACGACGGCCTACTCGATTTCGTGGATCTCGCGCTGGCCCAGGGCGAGCACGAGGCGGCGACGGCGGCCTGGAGCGAGACCTATCCCGACTACCAGCCGGGCCAGGTGCCAAATGGTGATTTTCTGCACGACCCCGCGAGCGCGCGTGGGCTCGACTGGGACACGCGAATGCCGGCCGGCAGCCGCGCGACCCGGGACACGCAACGCTTCGTCACCGAACCCGCGAGCCTGCGTCTCGACTTCGACGGTAAGGAGACCCTTCGCCTGGGGCGCCCATCGGTGCGCATTCCGGTGGTCGCCAATCTGGATGGCTGGGTTCTCTCTGGTCACTGGCGCGGCGAACGGCTGACGACCCGGGCGTTGCCGTATCTGGGCGTCCGGTCCGGGGACGCTGGCCGGACGCGTGTGGACGTTCCTGCACCGACCTTCGACTGGACCCTGTTCCGTATCGAGGTGGATGGGTCGGATGAGGCAACCGTGCTCCACCTGCAGCTGCACCGGGACCCGTCGGTGCACCACTTTGACCGCTTTCTCGCCGGCACCCTCTGGCTCGACGCCCTGCGCCTGGAACGCCGCGTCCCGGAGGAGACGGAGTGATATCGATCGAGTTGGACAGGTCGATGAATCGAGGCTGGCAGCCGCTACCGCAGGCGCGTGCTGCAGTGGGGATGTGGGAGAGGCCTCTGGCCGCGATTCGCCGTTGCTGCTGCGTACTCGCACCACCCTCTGTAAAGTTTTATTGCAAAAGGCCTATATATTAACTATCCAAGCCAACCGGCTCGGAACATCCGCGCGGCCCAGCACAGTCCGGGCCGTCGACCGGCGGCGCCAGGCCGGCCGCGAAGTCCGACAGCCAGGGTTCCCGCACTCCCGCGGAGAGCAGAGTCTCCGGGGGATGCGGTCGGGAGGATCTCGATGCATCATGGGTAGCGCAGACCCGTGCAACCAGGCAGCAAAGCATCATGTATGAAGCCTTTTTCGGCCTGACCACTGACCCGTTCCGGCTCCGCAGCGATCCGCGCTTCAGCTTTGCCCATCCGAGCTATCGACGGGCCAAGGCCTCGCTGCAGTACGCGCTGCGCCGGGCCGAGGGCTTCGTGATGGTCACCGGCCGGCCGGGGACCGGCAAGACCACGCTGATCCACGACCTGATGGCCGATCTCTCGCCCGACGAATTCGTCGTGGGCTACCTGTCCGTCACGCAACTGGGGGCGGAGGACCTGCTGCGGATGGCCGCGCACGCCTTCGGTCTGAAAGCCGACGGGACCAAGAAGGCGCAGGTGCTGATGCGCCTGATGGATTTCCTCGAGCAGAAGTACCGGCACAGCTTCCAATCGCTATTGATCATCGACGAGGCGCAGGACCTCCCGCGCGCGGCACTCGAGGAGATCCGGCTGCTGAACAACCTGCAGCACGGCGGCCAGCCGCTGGTGCAGATCGTCCTGCTTGGACAGGAGGGGCTGCGCGAACTCCTGCGCCGACCGGAGATGGAACAGGTCCACCAGCGGCTCATCGCGGCCTGGCACCTCGAACCATTGACCCCTGAGGAGACCGCCCAGTACGTCCGGCACCGCCTGGAGACCGCCGGCTGGAAGGGCGATCCGGTCCTCGAACCGGGCGTGCTGCCAATCGTGCACGCATTCAGCGAGGGGATTCCACGTCGGATCAACCTGATTTGCAGCCGCCTGTTCCTGCACGCCTTCGTCGCGGAAAGTCATACGATCACCCAGGCCGACGCCGAGGAGGCCGCGCGCGATCTGCACGACGAAGAACTCGCGCAGCCGCTCGATGCCCGCACGGATGCCTGGCCGGTGCCAGACGACGAGCTGTCCGAGGCCGCCTCCCGCGCATCCGATGCGGCCCAGCGGTTGGCTGGGGACGCGACGCCGGCGGCCA
>SKQM01000095.1 GCA_007119005.1 Thioalkalivibrio sp. | reverse complement strand
TGCAGGTTCGCCGACGCGCCGAAGCGCTCGCGGCCGACCACGGCCGGCTGCGCGCCGCGGCGGGCGTGTCGAGGGTCAGCGTCGAGCCGGTGCTCCCGCCCGATGTGATCGGGCTGTTCACATTGCTGCCGGAGGCCTGAATCATGGCCCGCGTACCCTCCGTAAATCTGGCTACCTGGCCCGCGCTGACGCTGGAAGGCAATCTGATCGCCCCGGCTATGGTGGCCCGGGTCGACCGCCGCGAGGCCCCGGAACAGAGTGAAGCCGATTACGGCGTGCGCAAGGGGCTCACCATTCGCGAAGAGATTTCGCTCGCGTTTCGCGTCGGCCAGGCCCATTACGATCACTTCACCCGGACTGAGCACCCGGGTTACGGGGCCACCCTACGTTTTGTGCAGGCCTTCGTCACTGAGACATTGGGTTTCAATGATCTCGAGGCAGGCGAGCACCCGGTTGCGTTGCAGGCCGGTGAGTTCCGCATTCCGATTGTCGTCGTCCCCCCGGAGGAGCCGCTCGACCGGCGCAGTGCGACGCTGTCTTCTGATCGCAGCCGGGCACCGTCCTTCAGCCTGCAGGATGACCTGAACAGCCGTGATGACGCCCTCTGGGGGCTGGTGACGAACGGGACACACTGGCGTCTGATGCGGGACAACGCCTCGCTGACCCGGCCCGCGTTCGTCGAGGTGGATCTCGCGCAGGTGTTCACCACCGAGGACATCGCTTCCTTCGCGGTCGTCTGGCTGCTGCTGCATCGTTCGCGGTTTGGCAGAGCCGGGACGCCATCGACCGATTGCGCACTGGAGCGCTGGCGCGATGCCGGATCTCGCGAGGGCGAAGTCGCCCGCGATCGGCTCTCGGCGCAAGTGGAAGAGGCGCTGCGTGTTCTTGGGACGGGCTTTCTCAGCGCGAACCCGGCTCTCGCCGAACGGTTACGCGATGGCCGGCTCGACAGGACCGTCTGGTTTAACGAGCTACTTCGGCTGGTGTACCGGCTGATCTTCCTGATGGTGGCGGAGGATCGGGAACTGCTGCATCCGCCCGACGCCATCCCCGAGGTGCGGCAACTGTACGCCCAGGGGTACAGCCTTACGCACCTGCGGGCGCAGGCAGTGCGCCGCGCGAGCTGGGATCGTCACCACGACCGCTACGAGGGTTTGAAGGTCGTCTTCCGTGCGCTGGCCGATGGCGAGTCGCGGCTGGGCCTGCCGGCTCTCGGCGGATTGTTTCGCCTGGAGGCCCTTGACGAGCTGATGCACGCCCGCCTGTCGAACCGGGCCTGCATGGAGGCCATCTGGCGCCTGTCCTGGCTCTCCAGCCAGCGAGGCATGGTGCCGATCAACTGGCGCGCCATGGAGACGGAGGAACTGGGATCGGTCTACGAGTCCCTGCTCGAACTGCAGCCGCAGTTGAGTGAGGACGGCCGGGCCCTTCGTTTCGCGTCCGATCTGGCCGAGCGCAAGGGCAGTCAGCGCAAGACCACCGGTTCCTACTACACACCGGACAGTCTGGTCCAGGCGCTGCTCGATACCGCGCTGGATCCCGTCCTCGATCGGACGGAAGCCGAGGCTGATGACCCGGAGGCGGCGCTGCTCAAGCTGAGCGTGCTCGACCCGGCTTGCGGCTCGGGTCATTTCCTCCTTGCCACGGCCCGCCGCATCGCGACCCGGGTTGCGCGCATCCGGGCCGAGGGTACGCCATCGCTTGCCGATTTCCGCCACGCGCTGCGTGACGTGGCGCGATCCTGCCTTTACGGGGTCGATCGCAATCCAATGGCGGTGGAGCTGACCAAGGTCGCGCTGTGGATCGAAACCATGGATCCGGGCCGGCCCTTGGGCTTCTTCGATGCGCAGATCCGTTGCGGGGACTCGCTCCTTGGCATCTTCGATCTGAAGGTGCTGGAGGACGGTATTCCCGACGCCGCCTACAAGCCGCTGACCGGCGACGACAAGAACACCGCGAAGTACTACCTCAAGGTCAACCGCGACGCCAAGGCCGGGCAGGGCGGGTTCGACTTCGGAACCGGGAGGGAGGCCATGCCGGCCATCAAGCCGCTGGCGACGGAGTTCTTTAGTCTGCGCAGTCTGCCCGAGGATACGTTGGTGCAGATCGGGGCCAAGGCGAAACGTTTCGCGCAACTTCGCTCGGACGCTGCGTTTGCCCGCACTCAGGCGGCGGCAGATCTCTATGTCGCGGCCTTCCTGGTGGCAAAGACTGAAGGCCCTTCGGCCGGGACAGGCGCCCGGGCGGTGCCGACAACCGACGAGCTATGGCGTGTCCTTGGTAATGGGTCGCTGACTCCGCGGATGCAGGACGCCCAGACGGCCGCGCGCGGAGGATATGCGTTTCACTGGCCGCTGGAGTTTCCCGATGTGATGGCACGGGGCGGGTTCGACGCAGTGCTGGGGAACCCGCCGTGGGAGCGGATCAAACTTCAGGAGCAGGAGTTCTTCGCCTCCCGCAGTCCGGAGATCGCTGGAGCAGCAAACAAGGCCGCGAGGGAACGGTTGATCAAGTCGCTTGAGAGGGCACCAAGCGGCTCGCCTGAGCGCGAACTGTATAGCACTTTTGTCACTGCCAAGCGCGAAGCCGAGGCGACCAGCGAGTTCGTCCGATTGTCGGCAGAGGAATCAGGGCGTTTTCCACTCACCGGGCGTGGTGACGTGAACACCTATGCGCTATTCGCCGAACTTTTTACCCGCCTTACCCGTGACCGCGCCGGCGTGATCGTGCCGACGGGTATTGCCACCGATGCCACTACCGCGCCTTTCTTCGCCCATTTGGTGAAAAACCGCCGATTGGCGCGACTAGTGGATTTCGAGAATCGAAATGCGATCTTCCCGGGCGTACACCGCAGCTACAAGTTCTGCCTGCTGACGCTGGGCCACAACGAAGTGGAAGCACACTTTGCCTTTTTTCTGACAGATCCGGCCCAACTGGCCGAACCCGAGCGTAACTTCACCCTCTCGCCGGAAAACATTGCGGCGATCAATCCCAACACAAAGACGGCGCCAGTGTTCCGCTCGCGCGCTGACGCCGAATTGACCGCGAAAATCTACCGCAATGCCCAGGTGCTGATCGATGAGAGCATGGACAAGGGCGGCAATCCATGGGGTGTGTCGTTCGCGCGCCTGTTCGACATGTCAACCGACTCCCACCTCTTCCGTACTTCCGTGCAGCTGATGGCAGAGGGTTTCACCCGACGTGGTAGCGAGT
>SKQM01000039.1 GCA_007119005.1 Thioalkalivibrio sp. | reverse complement strand
TCGTTGCGATCTCGTCGATCCACCTGCTGAAGGCGTTCATGAACATCGAGACGATCCCGAACGACAAGCTGTTCTGGTACGTGATCGTGCATCTGACGTTCGTCGTGTCCGCGCTGCTGATGGGGATCATGGACTACATCTCGAGCAAGGACGAGAAGACCCCGGCCGGGGGGCTGTAACCCGACATCGTCAGGGGAGGTCGAATTCGGCGAGCACCGGGGCGTGGTCGGAGGGGCGTTCCCAGCCGCGGGGTTCGAGGTCGATGTGGCTGTTGCGACAGTGTTGCAACAAGGGTGCACTCGCGAGGATCAGGTCGATCCGAAGGCCGCGGTTGCGGCGGAACGAAGCCGCACGGTAGTCGAACCAGCTGAACTGCTGTTCGGGCTGGTCCATCTGGCGATAGCAGTCGCCGAATCCGAGCTCGGCGATCCGCTGCAGCGCGGCGCGCTCGGGCTCCGAGCAGAGCACTTGGCCGCGCCAGGCTTCGGGGTCGTGCACATCGCGGTCCTCCGGAGCGATGTTGAAGTCACCCAGCACGATCATCTGCGGATATGCCTCGAGTTCCTGCTTCAGCCACAGATGCACGCGCCGCAACCAGTCCAGCTTGTACGCGTACTTCTCCGAATCCACCGCCTCGCCGTTGACCACGTAAAGGTTCACGACGCGGATGCCGTCCACCGTGCCGACCAGGATCCGCCGCTGCGCGTCGTCGAGCCCCGGCGGATCGGTCACCGCGTCGGTGATCGCATTGCGCGCGAGGATCGCGACGCCGTTGTAGGTTTTCTGCCCGGAGAACACCGCCTGGTAACCGGCGTCGGCGATCGCCTGCACCGGAAAGTTCTCGTCGGTGAGCTTGGTCTCCTGCAACACCAGAATGTCCGGCTGACGGCTCTCCAGCCACGACAGCACCTGCGGCAGGCGCACCTTCAGGGAATTGACGTTCCAGCTCGCGATCTTCACGCCGCCTCCAGTCCGCTATGGCGCAGCAGCGCATCGATCTGCGGCTCGCGTCCGCGGAAAGCCTTGAAGGACTCGAGCGCCGGGCGCGACGCCCCGACCTCGAGGATCTCCTGCAGGTAGGCGCTGCCGACCTCCGGCGAGAACAGCCCTTCCTCCTCGAAACGCGCGAACGCGTCGGCCGACAGCACCTCCGCCCACTTGTAGCTGTAGTAACCCGCCGCATAACCGCCGGCGAAGATGTGTGCGAAGCCGTGCTGGAAGCGGTTGAAGGAGGGCGGCCGGATCACCGCGACCTCGTCGCGGACACGGTCGAGCGCCTGCTGGATGTGCTCGGCGGTTTCCGGCACCGGCCCGGAGTGCAGGCGCATGTCGAACAGCGCGAATTCCACCTGACGCAACAGTTGCAGCGCGCTCTGGAAGTGCCGGGTTCCGAGCATCCGCTGGTACAGGTCCTCGGGCATCGGTTCATCGGTCTCGTGATGCCGGGCGAACAGATCCAGCGCCTCACGCTCCCAGCACCAGTTCTCCATGAACTGGCTGGGCAGCTCGACGGCGTCCCACTCGACACCGCTGATGCCGGCGATCTCGGGATGGTCGACACGGGTGAGCATGTGGTGCAGGCCGTGGCCGAACTCGTGGAACAGCGTGATCACCTCGTCGTGGGTGAACAGCGCGGCCTTGCCATCCACCGGCGGCGTGGAATTGCAGGTCATGTACGCCACCGGCAGCTGGCGGTGGGACGCAGTGACGAAGCGGCTGCGGCAGACGTCCATCCACGCGCCGCCGCGCTTGCCGGAACGCGCGTAGAGATCGAAATAGAAGCCGGCGCGTTCGCGGCCCTCGGCGTCGCGGATCACGTAATAGCGCACGTCGTCGTGCCAGGTTTCGACCGCCGGGTCTGCGGTGATGCTGATCCCGAACAGGCGCTCGACCAGCCCGAACAGACCGCCGACCACCCGGTCCGCGGGGAAGTAGGGCTTCAGCATCTCCTGGCTCAGGCCGAGGCGGTCGGCGCGGATCTTCTCGGCGACGAAGCCGTAGTCCCAGGCCTCCAGTGCGCCCATCCCGAGCTGGGTCCGGGCGTAGTCGCGCATGTCCTGCAGGTCGGCCTGCGCCGGCGTACGGGCGCGGCGGGCAAGGTCCTGCAGGAAGTGTTCGACCGTCTCCGGGCTGTCGGCCATCTTGGTGGCCAGCGAACGCTCCGCGTGGTGCCGGAACCCGGTGATCGCCGCCTTTTCCTGGCGCAGGCGCAGGATCTCGAGCATTGCCTCGCCGTTGTCGAAGCGCCCGGCGTCGGGGCCTTCGTCGGAGGCGCGAGTCACGTAGGCCGTGTAGACCAGCTGGCGCAGATCCCGGTCCTCGGCGTAGGTCATGACCGCGTAGTAGCTCGGGAAGTCCAGCGTGATCACGAAGCCGTCGAGCTCGCGCTCCCGGGCGTTCTGGGCGAGCATCCCGCGCGCCGAAGCCGGCACCCCGGCGAGCCGCGCGTCGTCCTTCAGGTGCAGCGTCCAGGCCTGGGTCGCGTCGAGCACGTTTTCCTCGTAGCGCGCGGTCAACGCGGAGAGCCGGGAATTGATTTCGCGCAGCCGGGCTTTCTGGTCCTCTGGCAGATCGACGCCGCTGAGGTGAAAGTCGCGCAGCGCGTCCTGGACCAGCTTGCGCCGGTCCGCGGGCTGGTCGGCAAAGCCTGGCGCCTTCGCGAGGCGGTCGAACGCCTGGTACAGGGCCGTGTTCTGCGACACCTCGCTCGCGTACTCGGAGAGTTTGGGCAGGCAGGCGTTGTAGGCGGCGCGCAGGGCCTCGGTGTTCATCACCGCGTTCAGGTGGCGCACCGGCGACCACACGTCGTCGAGCCGGGTGTCCAGCCGCTCCAGCGGCACGATCAGGTCTTCCCACCCCGGCGTTTCGGGCAGCGCCGCGAGGATGGCGGCGATCGCAGCGCGGTTCTCGGCCAATACGGCATCGACCGCCGGCTCGACGTCGTCGGGGCGGATGCTGCGGAAGGCGGGCAGGTTTTCGGTGGCTAGCAGTGGGTTCGACACGGGCACTCCCATCACGAAAGGGGTTCAGAAACGCGCGGCCAATGCCCAGAGCAACAGGCTGGCCGCAGCAATGAAGACCAGGGCAGAACCATACGCCCGCAGGCGCTGGCGGAACAGAAGCTGGGATTCGTCAAGGGTAGACAGCAGGAGGATACGCTGGCTGCCGCGCTCGCCTCGCCGCAGCAGGTGGACCGCATCCGGAGTCTCCTCGCGGGCC
>SKQM01000151.1 GCA_007119005.1 Thioalkalivibrio sp. | reverse complement strand
TCGACCTGCCGGAATCCCGGTTTGCGGTCAGCGATCTGCTGGATCTGCTGGAGGTGCCGGCCGTGCGGAGACGCTTCGGCATCGAGAGCGGGCGCTTGCAGTCCCTGCACGCCTGGATCGAAGGCTCCGGGATCCGCTGGGGGCTCGACGCGGAGCAAAGGGCGACGCTCGGCCTGCCCGAGGGCCTCGAACAGAATACCTGGCGTTTCGGCCTGCGACGGATGCTGCTCGGGTACGCGGTCGCGGGACCCGCCGGGCATGCGGACGCTTGGGCCGGCATCGAGCCCTTCGACGAAATCGGGGGTCTCGACGCCGCCCTGGCCGGACAGCTGGCGAGGTTGCTCGATGCGCTGAGTCTCTGGTGGGCCCGACTGCGCGAACCCGTTCCGCCCGGGGAGTGGGTGACTCGGCTGCGGGGTCTGCTGGACGCCTTCTTTGCCGCCGAGGAGGAGCGCGAGCAGTGGCTGCTGGGCCGGCTCGACGAGGCTCTGGAGCACTGGGAAACCGACTGTGCCGCCGCGCGGCTCGAAGAGTCCCTGCCGCTGACGGTCGTGCGCGAGAGCTGGCTCGAGGCGGTGGATCAGCCCGGTCTGTCCCAGCGCTTTCTCGGGGGCGCGGTGAACTTCTGCACGCTGATGCCGATGCGGGCGATCCCGTTCCGGGTGGTCTGCCTGCTGGGAATGAACGACGGCGACTATCCGCGGGCCCCGATCGCGATGGACTTCGACCTGATGGCCAAAGAGTACCGCCCCGGCGATCGCTCCCGACGCGAGGACGACCGCTACCTGTTTCTGGAGGCGTTGCTGTCGGCCCGCGAACAGCTGTACGTCAGCTGGGTGGGGCGCAGCGTGCGCGACAATGCCGAGCGGCCGCCGTCGGTGCTGGTGAACCAGCTGCGTGACCACATCGCCTCGGGCTGGCAACGGCCGGATGGCGATGGGACGGCGCTGTTGCGGGCCCTGACCGTGGAGCACCCGCTGCAGCCGTTCAGTCGCGACAATTTTCCCGTGGACGGCGAGGGGCCTCTGTTCACCTATGCGCGGGAGTGGGCCGGATACCACCACGCGCCGCCACCCGATGAACCCGCCGCCGTTCCGCTGCCCGAACGCGAGCCCGATGGCCCGCTTCGGCCGGAGGATCTCGGCGGCTTCCTGAAGAACCCGGTGCAGTCGTTCTTCAACCGGAGGCTGGGCGTCCACTTTGACGAAGACGTCCCGGCACCAGTGGACCAGGAACCCTTCGGGCTGGACGGTCTCGCGCAGTGGCAGTTGCGCGAGGGACTGGTCGCGGCGGCGCTGGAGGCGCCTGACGACCCCGAGGACTGGCCGCCCAGGATGGACGCCGCGCTCGCCGGGTTGCGCCGCGCCGGGCATCTGCCGCTCGCTGGCGTCGGCTCGGCGGTGGCCGAGGGCCTGCGCGTCGAGGTCGCCGACCTGCTGGAGCGCTACCGGCTGCTGGCCGCCGGCTATCCCGTGTCCCTGGACGGCAGCGAGCGGCTGTACTTCGAGCACCAGGGGATCGTGGTCGAGGGCGAACTGACCGGACTGCGCGGCGACGGGGCGGGCGGGAGATGTCTGCTGCGGCCGCGTCCCGGACGGGTCACCGCAGGCCGGAAGGCGACACCGCGTCACGACGTGCTCGTCTACCCCTGGGTGGTCCACCTGATGGCCAACGCAGGCGGGATGGAACTGACCACGCTTGTGGCCGGTACCGATGCGGTGTTGCGGCTGCCACCGATGCCGTCCGGGCACTGCGCGGTGATCCTGCGTGAACTGGTGCAGGGCTGGCGTGAGGGGCAATGTCGGCCGCTGCCGGTGGCGCTGCAGGCGGCCCTGGCCTGGCTGCAGGCGGAGGCCGACGGTCGGGATCCGCAGCGGGAAGCCGGCAGGGCTTACGAGGGCAGCGAGCACCAGGCGGGCGATCTGCTGCGCAGCGCCTACCACCGCCGGGTCTACCCGGACGCTTCGTCGCTGGTGCTGGATCCCGGATTCCAGCACTGGATCGACGTGCTGTACCGGCCTCTGTTCGACGCGGTCGCGGAGGCCGGGGCGTGAGCGGGCGGGCAGGAACCACGCATACGCTGGACGATCCGGCGGAACTCCCGCTGTACGGCAGCCGGCTGATCGAGGCGAGCGCCGGCACCGGCAAGACCTGGACCATCGCAGCGCTCTACCTGCGTCTGGTGTTGGGCCATGGCGGCGAGCGGGCCTTCCGGGAGCCGCTGCTGCCGCCGCAGATCCTGGTGGTGACCTTCACCGACGCGGCGACGCGGGAGCTGCGGGGCCGCATTCACGCGCGCCTGCTGGACGCGGCCCGACAGTTCCGGGGCGAGGCTGCGGATGCCCCCGACGGGATGCTGCAGGGCCTGCTGGATGGGTACCCGGATCCAGCCGAGCGGGCTGCCTGCGCGCGTCGGTTGGAACTGGCAGCGGAGTGGATGGACGAGGCCGCGGTATCCACTATCCACGGCTGGTGCTTCCGCATGTTGCGCGAGCACGCCTTCGACAGTGGCAGCCTGTTCGAACAGCAGGTGGAACCCGACCTCTCCGAACTGCGCGCCGAGGCGGTGCGGGACTACTGGCGCTGCATGGTCTACCCGCAACAGGGCGCGCGGCTGGCGCTGCTGCGCTCGATTCTCGGGGACGAGCCCGGGACTCTGGAGAGCCGGATCCGTCCGCTGTTGGGGTCCGAGCCCCCGCGTCCGGCCCCGATCGCGGAGCTGAACGAGCGACTGTATCGCCGTCTGGAACGCCTGGAGAGAGTGAAGGCGCCCTGGCGGGACGACTTCGACGCGGTTGCGGAAAGTTTCCGCGCGGCGCTGCCGGAACTGAATGGCAACCAGTACCGGGATCCGGATGCCCGGCTCGACGACATGCGCGCCTGGGCCCGGGATCCGGTGCTCGAATTGCCGGGTGATCCGGACAAGCCGCTGGTGCAGCGGTTCAGCCTTGCAGGCATGGGTGAGCGCCTGAAGCGGGGCCGCGTCCTTCCCGCGGGGCTGCATGCGGCATTCGCGCTGCTGGACGGCTACGGGGACGGGTCGGACGACACCCCGGAGGCGGTGTTGCGTCACGCCGCGGGCTGGGCGCGGCATCGGCTGGAGACGGCACAGCGGCGGCGTGCACAGCTCGGTTTCGACGACCTGCTGACCGCGCTGGATGCGGCGCTGCGCCGGCCCGGGGGCGAGCGACTCGCGGAAACCATCCGGGACCAGTTCCCGGTCGCGATGATCGACGAGTTCCAGGACACCGACCCGGTGCAGTACCGCATTTTCGAACGGATCTACCGGGTCGGTGAGGATCGTCGCGAGCAGGGCATCTTCCTGATCGGCGATCCGAAGCAGTCGATCTATGCGTTTCGCGGCGCGGACATCCACAGCTACCTCCGGGCCCGCATGGACACGAGCGGCCGACATCACACGCTGCAGGTCAACTACCGCGCCTCGCAGGCCTTCGTGCAGGCCTGCAACCGCCTGTTCGGTTTTGCCGAGGGGCATCCCGAGGGCGCCTTCCTGTTCCGCGCGGCGGGCCGGGGTGACCCGGTTCCGTTCGAGCCGGTGCGGGCCGCCGGCCAGCCGGAGCGGCTTCTGTTCGAGGGGGTGGAGCCGCCCGCGCTGGTGCTCGCGCAGCTCGACGATGCCGCGCCGATCGCCACCGGCGCCTATGTCGAGGAGATGGCCGAACGCTGTGCGACGGTGATGGTGTCGCTGCTGGATGCCGGCCGTGCCGGCCGCTCGGGATTCGATGGGCCGCAGGGGTTCCGTCCTTTGCAGGCGGCGGATCTGGCGGTGCTGGTGCGCAGCCGCAAGGAGGCCGCGGTCATCCGTACCGCGCTGCGCCGCCGCGGCGTGCGCAGTGTCTTCATGTCGGATCGCGAGTCCGTCTTCACCACGCCGGAAGCGGCCGATGTGCTGCGCTGGCTGCGCGCCTGCGCGGAGCCGGAGTCGGACCGTCTGCTGCGTGCGGCACTGGCCACCGCCACATTGGGTCTCGGGCTCGAAGTGCTGGACCGGCTGAACCGCGACGAGCCGCACTGGGAAGAGCGGGTGCTGCAGTTCCGGGAGTACCGGCGTATCTGGCGCGAGCAGGGTGTGCTGCCGATGCTGCGGCGGATGCTGCACGATTTCGAGTTGCCCGGGGCACTGTTTCGCCGCGCGGACGGCGAGCGGGTGTTGACCAACCTGTTGCATCTGAGCGAGCTGCTGCAGACGGCCGCGGGCGAGCTGGACGGGGAACAGGCCATGATCCGGCATCTGGCCGAGCACCTGCAGGGTGACGGTGCCGCAGCCGACGAGCAGATCCTGCGCCTGGAGAGCGACGAGGGGCTGGTGCAGGTGGTGACCATCCACAAGGCCAAGGGCCTGCAATATCCGCTGGTGTTCGTTCCGTTCATCTGCGGCTATCGTCCGGAGGACGGCAAGCGGCCGCCACTGGTCTGGCACGATGCCGAGGGCAGGCGCCAGGTCCGCTGGCATCCGGGTGACGCCGACATCGCCGAAGCGGATCGGGGACGGCTCGCCGAGGACCTGCGCCTGCTCTACGTGGCGGTGACCCGCGCCCGGCATCAGTGCTGGCTCGGGATTGCCCCGGTGCGACGCGGACGGGGCAAGGGCAGCGAGCTGCACCGCAGTGCCTTCGGCTACCTGCTGGCCGGCGGTTCGGAGATCCCGGACGGACAGCTGCGGCCGGCGCTGCTGGCGCTGGCCGACGGCGAGCCGGACATCGCGGTGGTTTCCGCCCCCGAGGCCACGGACGCCAGGCTCCGTCCGTCCGCAGAGGTGCAGGCACCGGGCCGGGCTCGGGAACCCCGGCGCGCGGCCCGGGAATACTGGTGGATCGCGAGCTACAGCGCACTGCGCGCCGAAGGTTTGCCGGAACGCGGGGCCCCGGCGCTGGAGGCCCCCGACACCGCGCTGGAGGACCGCTTCGGCGAGGCGGCCGACGAGCCCGAAGTCGAGGCCGTCGGCAGGGATCCGCGCGGAGCCTCGGGCCTGCACCGCTTCCCGCGCGGGCCGGAACCGGGGACTTTTCTGCATGGCCTGCTGGAGTGGGCCGCGCGGGAGGGCTTTGCGGCGGTGACGAGGGATCCGGACCGGCTGCGCGATACGGTGGCCCGGCGCTGCCGCCGGCGGGGCTGGGACCATTGGGTGGACCCGGTCTCCGACTGGCTCGAGCGGCTGCTGGTCGAGCCGCTGGATCTGCCCGGCGCCGGAATCGCGCTACGCTTGAGCGAACTGGCGGCCTATCAGCCGGAACTCGAGTTCTGGTTCGAGACCCGCTGGGTCGACGCACGCCGGATCGATCTCGCCGTCCGCGCCGGGACGCTGGATGCGGCTCCGCGCCCGGAGATGGAGACGCGGATCCTGAACGGGATGCTCAAGGGATTCATCGACCTGGTCTTCGCGCACGAGGGCCGTTATTACACCCTGGACTACAAGTCCAACTGGCTCGGCCCGGGGCCGGCGGACTACACCCCCGCAGACATGCGGGAACGGGTGCTGGACAGCCGCTATGACCTGCAGTACGTGCTGTACACGCTCGCGCTGCACCGCCTGCTGAAGGCCCGTCTCCCCGGGTACGACTACGAGTGCCACGTCGGGGGTACGGTTACCTGGTTCCTGCGCGGCCT
Source organism: Thioalkalivibrio sp. (assembly GCA_007119005.1). Taxonomy (GTDB): domain Bacteria; phylum Pseudomonadota; class Gammaproteobacteria; order Ectothiorhodospirales; family Ectothiorhodospiraceae; genus Thioalkalivibrio. The sequence continues at coordinate 6,250 of SKQM01000151.1, read as the reverse complement.
GGATTCGCCGGGACGCGGGGTGCATTTCGAGCGCCCACCGGCCGGCCTGATCGAAGAACTCGACCGGATGGTCCGCTCCGCTCCCGACCGTGGGTGGGAGACTCGGTCGTGAGCCACGTGGGGCGCAACGGGACGCTGGAATCCGCCGCGGGGATGCTGCGGCTGCTCGATGCCTGGGGCGAGCTGGGCTGGCTGCGGGCGCTGGACCACGCCTTCGCCAGCTTCCTGCACGAACAGGTGCCGGAGGCCCCGCCGCTGCTGCTGCTCGGGGCCGCACTCGCCAGCCATCAGCTGGGACGCGGGCATGTGTGCCTCGACCTCGACAAGACCCTGGCCGCCCCCGACCGAAGCCTCTCGCTGCCGCCCGAAGGGGCCGTTGCCGGTTCCGTTCCCGCTCCCCGGGAACTCCTGCAGGGCTTGACCGGCGACGGCTGGGCGGAGGGTCTGGCGCACCCGGATCTGGTTGCCCCCGGCGCCGGGGACACGCCGCTGGTTCTTGCCGGGGGGCGCCTCTACCTGCGGCGGTTCTGGGCCTGCGAGCAGTACATCGGTGCGGCCGTCAGGCGGCGCCTGGCCGACAGCGGAACATTGCGTGCCGAGGTCGACACGACGGTCCTGCGCGCCTGGCTCGACCGGTTGTTCGGTCCGCCGGGGCGGGGCGCGACCGACTGGCAGCGGGTCGCGTGTGCGCTGGCAGCGGGTGGCCGGTTCACGGTGATCACGGGCGGTCCGGGGACCGGCAAGACGACGACGGTGGTTCGGCTGCTCGCCCTGTTGCAGGCGTTGCAACAGGAGGCCGGCCACGCGCACCCGTTGCGCATCCGCATGGCGGCACCCACCGGGAAGGCCGCCGCCCGCCTGAGTGCCTCGGTGGCCGGCGCGGTGCACGATCTGCCGCTGCCCGGGGACGACCGTGGTGTCCGGATCCGCGCGTCGATTCCCACCGAGGTCGGCACCGTGCACCGGCTGCTCGGAAGCCGGCCCGGCACCCGGCACTTCCGGTACCGTTCGGGCAATCCGCTCGCACTGGACGTGCTGGTGGTCGACGAGGCCTCGATGATCGACCTCGAGCTGATGACGGCAGTGTTCCAGGCCCTGCCGCCGCACGCGCGCCTGATCCTGCTCGGCGACCGGGACCAGCTGGCGTCGGTGGAAGCGGGTGCGGTGCTGGGCGAGATCTGCGCGCGGGCGGGCGGCGGTCATTACACCCCCGCGACCGGCGAGTGGCTGCAGCGGGTCAGCGGCGAGGAGATCCCCGAGGCCATGCTGGACAGGCAGGGCGAGGAGCTGGACCAGCACATCGTGATGCTGCGCCGGAGCTACCGCTTCGGTGAGCACAGCGCGATAGGGCGCCTCGCGCGTGCGGTGAACGCCGGGGATGCGGCGGCGGCGCGCGCAATCCTCTCGCGCGAGGGGGTGCTGCCCGACCTGGCTGCGCAGGCCCTGGAGGGCTCGGGCGAAGGCGAACTGGAACGCAGCGTGGTACACGGCGGCGCCGAACGGTTCCGGCCTGTTGAGGACGGCTCCCGGCCCGCGGGCCACGCCGACTACCTGCGCCGGATCATCGAGGAAGATCCGGGCGACGAGGCCGACCCCGACACGGTCTCCGCCTGGGCGGCACGGGTGCTCGAGGCCCAGCGCGGGTTCCAGCTGTTGTGCCCGGTGCGCCACGGCCCCTGGGGGGTGGCGCAGATGAACCGTCGGGTCGAGGCGTCGCTGCGTGCCGAGGGGATGATCACCGGCCGGAATGTCTGGTATGCGGGGCGCCCGGTGATGGTCACCGCAAACGATTACGGCCTGGGCCTGATGAACGGCGACATCGGCGTGACGCTGAGCATCCCGCTTCGTGATGCCGACGGCCGGCCAGGCCGGGCATTGCGTGTCGCCTTTCCGGCGGGGGACGGAAGCGAGCGGGTGCGCTGGGTTCAGCCGGGGCGGCTGGTGCAGGTGGAAACGGTGTACGCGATGACGGTGCACAAGGCCCAGGGTTCCGAGTTCGATCACGCCACGCTGCTGCTCCCGGACCGCGAGGTCCCGGTGCTGACCCGCGAGCTGCTCTACACCGCGATCACGCGGGCACGCCGCTGGTTCACGCTGATCGAACCGGCCCCGGGAGTTCTGGAACAGGCAATCCTGCGCCGGGTGATCCGCGGCAGCGGTTTGGGCGAGGCCCTGCGCGGCAGATCCCGGGGTGCCCGACCGGCTGGGGATGGGAATGGGCACTGACGGCAAGGCCCACGTGGATTCCGCGCTGCTCGCGGCGTACCGCGCAGCGGAGTACGTGATCCCGATCGGCGGCCGGATTTGCCGCTTTCAGGTCGACCGGCCGACGCCGCCCGCGCTGGTCGCCTGGCTGGCGGCGGAAGGTCCGGCCGGCTGGCTCAGCGCCTTCAATCCCGGAAGCCGGCAGCTGCCGGTGCTCGAGAACCTGGTCCGTCACGAGTCGCTCTGGAAACGGCTGCAGGCCGAGGGGCTCACCGCACTGGCCGGGTATGCCGGCGATCCGGAGGGGGTCTGGCCGGACGAGACCAGCCTGCTGGTTCCGGCGATCGGTCGGCAGAGGCTCAATCGCCTGGCGCTGGAGTTCGGGCAGCTGGGCTTTCTCTGGCTGGACCCGGGGCAGCCCGCGCGGCTTTGGCTCACGGATCCCGCTGGGGGGCGGCCCGCCCCGGCGGGCCATATTCGTGGCGCCCACGGCGCAGGCGCCGGTAACGGCGGATCATGATCATCGCCTTGCGGATGGTCGGCTCGTCGATCGTCGCGACGGGTAACCCCACCGTAATCGGAACACCTTCGGGGGTGTCGTCTCCGATCTCGATGAAACTCGCGGCGAGTCCCCCGATGCTGCGTTCGGGCCCCGGGGCGGCAGTTGCCCGCAGGGTGGCCAGCCAGGTCACCGGTCGGCCTTCGAACGGGCCGCGGAAGTGCAGCCGCAGGAACGCTCCGCCCGGAGGGTCCTGCAGTTCGGCGTCGTCGAGGACGTCCGTCCGGCGGTGGGATGGGCGCAATGATCGGCACTCGGGTTTTGGGTTGCGGTTCATTCCAGTCTATTGTTCCGGGGTGGCCGCTGCATGCCGTCCCGGTGGGTAACCGGGTTCAAGGCGCGACGGTCGGCACCGAATCGGAGGAGATGATGAAGGCTCCCGGCATCAGAACCGCCATCCCGCAACGGCGCTACAAGCTGGGCGACTTTTCGGTCGTCGTGCTCGGCGACATCGAGAGCGACGACGGGGTCGACTACCGTTATGTTTTCGCCACGGTACGCGATGGCGAGCCCGAGCCGCGGTTCTATGTGCTGTCGGTGCGCAGCCAGAACGCCTCTGGCGACTTCGCGCTGCGCGTGCTCAGCGAAGGCATGGATCGCGAGCTCGACGTGTCCGGCCGCTGGCGGGATCTCGACCAGTTCTGCGACCAGGCGATTGCGCTGGCGCAACAGGTGCTGGAGTTGGGCGATGAACAGGCCTGGCGGCTGATGTAGTGGCGGGTGTAAGGCAAACGCTGAACCAGTCGATTCCGTTCCTGGTTCGACAAGCTCGCCGGGGACGGAATCATGCACTTGCCGTTCGTCCCGAGCCTGTCGAAGGACATTGCTCAGTGGTTTCTTCGGCCGTTTTCGATTCGAACATCGGTTCCGCCGGTCGATCGCCCATCTGGCGCCGAACTGATCCCGGTCAATTTTGCCGCCGGTTCGTCTGCTATGCTCAGATCTGAAGCAACGTGTTCGCGGGTACACGGGGGTACGCATGTTCTTCAGCGGCAGGCCTGATTCATGAGTGCCCCGAGGGCTGGTTCCAGCCACGACGGAACGGGCTCCCGGCCGCGCGTCGGGCTGTTCGTCACCTGCCTCGCCAACATCTATCGGCCGAACGTCGGTCTGGCCGCGGTGGCGCTTCTGGAAAAGGCGGGCTGCAGCGTGGAGGTGCCGCTCACGCAGACCTGCTGCGGACAGCCCTCCTACAACAACGGTGACCTCAACGGCGCCGCGCGCACCGCCCGGCAGACCATCGAGGCCCTGGAGGATTTCGACTACGTGGTCGCGCCGTCCGGCTCCTGCGGCGGCATGCTGCGCGATTATCCGCGGCTGTTCACGTCGGAACCCGGGTGGCAGCAGCGCGCCCGCGCGATGGCGGCCAAGACCTACGAACTGATCTCCTTCCTGACCGACATCCGCGGCATGACCTCGGTCGACGCCGCCTTTCCCCACCGCGTGACCTACCACGACAGCTGCCATGGTCTGCGCGCGCTCGGTATCCGGGAGCAGCCGCGGCGCCTGCTGGCGACGGTCCGCGGACTGGAACTCAGGGAACTCGCCGACTCCGAGATCTGCTGTGGCTTCGGCGGCACCTTCTGCGTGAAGTACCCGGAAATCTCCGGCCGGATGGTCGGCGACAAGGCCGCGGCGATCAGCGCGACCGGCGCCGAGGTGGTGCTGGGCGGCGATCTGGGCTGCCTGCTGAACATCGCCGGCCGGCTCGGGCGCGAAGGCGGGAAGGTGCGCGTTTACCACGTGGCCGAAGTGCTCGCGGGCATGGCCGACGTCCCGGGCCTCGGGGATCCGCGTCAACCCAGCGGAGGTTCGTGATGGAACCGCTCAGCCACGCCTTCAAGGAACGCGCCGTCTGGGCTTTGCAGGACGAAACCCTGCAGGTCGCGCTGAACCGGGCCAAGGACGGGTTCGCGGTGAAGCGGGCGAAGGCCGTCGAAGGCCTGCCCGAGTTCGACGCGCTGCGCGACCGCGCGGTCGCGATCAAGAACCATACCCTCGAGAACCTGGATCACTACCTCGAGCGCTATGCCGACGCAGTGGAACGCGCCGGAGGCAAGGTCCACTGGGCCTCCAGCGCCGAGGATGCGCGACGCATCGTGGTGGAAATCTGCCGCGCCGCCGGCGCGAAGATGATCACCAAGGGCAAGTCCATGGTTGGCGAGGAGGTCGGCGTCAACGGGGCATTGGAAGGGGCCGGCTTCGAGGTGGTCGAGACCGATCTCGGTGAGTACATCATCCAGCTCGCGCACGAACCTCCCAGTCACATCATCGTGCCGGCGGTGCACAAGACCCGCGGCCAGATCGCCGACCTGTTCCACCAGAATCATCAGAAATACGGCCTGAGCCGGAAACTGGCCGAGGTTCCGGAGATGGTCAACGAGGCGCGGCAGGTGCTGCGCAGCAAGTATCTCGAGGCCGACGTCGGCATCACCGGTGCGAACTTCCTGATCGCCGAGAGCGGCACCAGCGTCATCGTGACCAACGAGGGCAACGGCGACCTCACCTGCTCGCTGCCGAAGGTGCACATCGTCACCGCGGGCATCGAAAAGGTGGTGCCCACCGCGGAGGATGCCACTACGCTGCTGCGGCTGCTCGCACGCAGCGCCACCGGGCAGGACATCACCACCTACACCACGTTCAGCACCGGACCGAAGCGGCCCGGGGACACCGACGGGCCAGAGGAATACCACGTGGTGCTGGTCGACAACGGCCGCACGACGATGCTCGGCGACCAGTTCCGCGAGATGCTGCGCTGCATTCGCTGTGGCGCCTGCATGAATCACTGCCCGGTCTACGGCGCGATCGGCGGTCACGCCTACGGCTGGGTGTATCCGGGGCCGATGGGCTCGATCCTGACGCCGCTGGCGGTCGGTCTGAAGGAAGCCGGCAACCTGCCGAACGCCTGCACGCTGAACGGGCACTGCGCGGAGGTCTGCCCGGTGCGGATCCCGCTGCCGGATCTGCTGCGCACGCTGCGCCATCGCGAGTACCAGCTGCGTCTGGGCCTGAAGCCGATGCGCTGGGGCCTCGCGGCCTGGGTCTGGTTCACCACCCATCCGCGCATCTACCGGCTGGGCACGCGGGTGCAGGCACGGATGCTTGCGCTGCTGGCGGGACGCAAGGGACGCTTCCGGCGCATGCCGTTCGCGGGCAGCTGGTTTCGTGGCGGCCGCGACCTGCCGGCGCCGCAGGGCGAGACCTTCATGGCGGTCTGGCAGCGGCGTCAGAAGGGGCAGGGACGATGAGCGGCGGTCGCGAACAGGTTCTGGCAGCGATTCGCAGAAGCCTGGGGCGTGGCGCCCTGAGTGCGGACGCACGTGCGGCACTGGACGCAAGGCAAGGCGCGACGGACACCGAGCCCTTGCTCCCGAAGCTGCCGAAAGGTCCGCTGGCCCAGGTCTTCCGCGCGGGTCTGGAGAAGGTGTCCGGGACCATGAGCGAACTCACGCGCCTGGAGGAAGTGCCGGGGGCGGTGGCCGGGTA
>SKQM01000226.1 GCA_007119005.1 Thioalkalivibrio sp. | reverse complement strand
TCGGGGTAGAGGGATTCGAACCCCCGACATCCTGCTCCCAAAGCAGGCGCGCTACCAGACTGCGCTATACCCCGTGATGCCCAACCGCGAAAGCCCAGTACAGCGAGCGCGGAATGATATCCCCGGTATTCGGGGGGGTCAAGCTGAAGTCTTTGCGGCGGGGTTTGCGCCATGGCGGCCGGAGGCTGTTCCCACAGCGCTTGGGTTCCCGTCGGAGCGGTCTTCGGCCGCGATGGCAGCGTAAACTGCCGGGCGGCGGAAGCATACGGTGGAGGGAGGCATCGATGCGGGCAGAAGACATTCCGATGTACCGGTTGTACGGCGAACTCGCCTGGCTCTGGCCGGTGATGAGTGCGCCCGCGGAATACGCCGAGGAGGCCGCCCACTGGCGCAGCCTGCTGCGCGAGCCGCTGGGGCCGGGACGCCACCCGATCCTCGAACTCGGCGTCGGAGGTGGTCACAACCTGTCCCACTTCGCCTCGGAGTTCGTGCCTGTCGCGGTGGACCTCTCCGAGCCGATGCTGGCCCATTCGCGGCGCCTGAACCCCGCGGTGGAGCATCACCTGGGCGACATGCGTTCCATCCGTCTCGGTCGCCGGTTCCGTGCGGTGCTGATTCACGATGCGGTCAGTCACATGCTCGACGAAAACGATCTGCTCGCGGCCCTGAGAACCGCAGCGGCGCACCTGGAGCCCGGGGGGCTCCTGCTCGCCGCGCCGGATCGCTTCGAAGACGGCTTCGTATCTCCGGAAGTCGACCGCGGCCAGGGCTGCGCCGATGGCCTGAGCCTGACCTATTTCGAATACACCCATCTGATCCGGGAGGGGGTGCCCCGGGTCGAGACTATTCTGACCTACGTCATCGATCAGGGCGGCACGGTTCAGGTGGAACTGGACCGGATGCACACCGGGCTGTTCCCGCTGGCGACCTGGAGACGGCTGTTCGGGCAGGCCGGGTTTTCCTTCGTGGCGCGACGGTTACCGCTGTCCTCCATCGCGGGCGACTACGTGATCCTGCAGGGCATCCTGCAGCGGTGACCGGCACCACTCGGGCCCCAAGGTCTGTGGGAGCCGCCTCCGGCAGCGCACCGCCGCCATCGCCCGACCTCCGTCAGCGGCCGTGCCGCCACCGGTTCGGCGGGGCCGTGTTGCGATTCCCCGCCTCGGGTAACTGCAGATCCGGGCTCCGTTCGCTCCAGATATTGGCCTCCAGGATGTCGCGTGCGCTCCGGGTGGAGCGGGCCGGCGGTTCCGCCGCCGGCGTCATCAGTGGTGCCGGATAGGCGAACGGATGAGGAGGCACGTGGGGCGGTGGGTAGCCATAGGGGCGGGCGTAACCAGGGCCGTGGAAGCCCGCGTGGCTGCCCCCACCCATCGAAAAGTGCAGGCCGCCGGTGAAGTTCCCCATACCGAACATGTTGGCCACGAAGCAGCCCGGACCCGACCAGAAGAACGCACTGACCTGCGCCGGCGCCGACAGCGCGGCGAGCAGCACCGTCGCGCTGACGACCCGTAACGTGGTGGAGTTGCGCATCGTCGGCAATCAGGTAGTCGCCGGCTTTCTGCCGGCGTCTGCCGGGCGCTTGGATTTGGCCGGCGTGGCCCGTTTTTTCTGGGCTCGGGTCTTCTTGCTGGCAGCGGTCGACGGTGTCCCCTTCGCAGAGCTGGTCTTCGTGGCAGGAGCGGGTTGCGAGGGTTTGGCGGTCTCGGCCTTGCCGCCTGAGGCGGAGGGTGCACCCTGGTCCCCGGCGTCCTTACCGGCCTGATCTGTCTTCGTTGCGGCGGCCGCGGAGGTCGCCGGAGCGCTCCCGGAGGTGCTGTCCTCCTTGCCGCTGCCGTCAGTCTTTCCCGGTGCGCTGGCAGTGGCGGCCTCCGGTGCTGCATCGGGGGCCGGAGGCGCCGTGCCTCCTTCGGCCTTGGCTTTGGGCTCGGCGTCGCTTTCGGGCACCGTTCCGGATCCATTCGTCTTTCCAGCGGGTGCGGCGGTCTCGGTGCCCTTGGTCTCAGTTTTCGCGCTGGCCTTGTCCGCGGCTGCCGGTTCCGCACCGGCGACCGATGCTGCAGGAGCTGCGCCGCCGGCGGCCGCTGCGTCCTTCTTGTCCGTCGCCGCTGGCGTCTCACCCGATGCAGCGGCCGTTGCTTCGCTCTCGTGGGGGACGGCGTCGCTTCCGCCGGCAAGGCGCAACACGGTATCGCGGTCACGCTGGTCCTTGATCGCGTTGATGAACGAGTACTCGCCGCCGGTGACCGTGCGCGAGGTCTCTTCCAGCTCGATCGCCAACTCCTGCACGGTACGGATCACGCGGATGAAGCGCTCGCCCGAGCGTGACAGCGCGAAGGCGTTGTTGAGTTTGGCCTCGCGGACGCCCTCGTTGAGTTCGCGGATCGTGTCCTGCAGTTTCTGGATTTCCTTCTCCCGGCGCACCCCGGTGGACTCGAGCTCCGCCACCTCGCCACGCACGCGGCGGATCTCGGCGTCCTTCTCGTCGATCAGCATCCTTTGTTCGCGTCTGAGACTGTCGACGTACTGGCCATGCTCGGTGCGCAGAGTGTGCAGTGCGCCCTCGTGCTCATGCTTGATATTGCGCACCGAGTCGGCGTGCTCGGTCTTCAGCGTCTGTACGTTCGCCTCATGCTCGCGTTTCAGTGCCACTGTGGCCTCATCGTGCTCGGCCTTCAGCGTCTTCATCACGTTCGCCTGCTCGGCCTTGAGCGCTGCGATGGCTTCCTCGTGATCCTTTTTGATGCCCTTGAGGAGCCCTTCGTGCTCGCGCTTCAGTGCCGCGGCGGCCTCCTCATGTTCGGCCTTCAAGGCCTTCAGCGCGGCTTCATGGTCGCGACGGACGGCCGCGACGACCTGTTCGTGTTCGCCTTTCTCCGCCCTCAGCCGATCTTCGTATTCGGTGCGAAGCGCATCGTTTGCCTCCGCATGCTCGGCCCTAAGCATCTGCACGGTGCGGTCCATTTCTTCCCGGGCGGATCGGATTTCGCCTTCGTACTGTTCGTGCAATGCGCCAAACTGGTTTTCGTATTCGGCTCGAGTCTCCCGCACGTTGGCGATGTTGGCCTGGTTCAGCCGTTCGATGGACGCGCTGTACTCCTCGTTCAGTCGTTTTAGCTCCGCCGCCTGCGCCGCGCGGGCAGCCTCCAGCGTACGCTCCGCGTCGGCCCTGACCCGGTTGAGTTCTTCCGCGTGGCCCTCGCGCAGCTTCTCCAGCGTATCCGCGTG
>SKQM01000074.1 GCA_007119005.1 Thioalkalivibrio sp. | reverse complement strand
TTACCTGGTTCAGGTCGAGCACTGCTTTCTGCTGCATTGGACTCCCTCTGTCGTTGGCCTGGACGGACCGGCTGACTGCTGTGCCGGCTCTTCAGGTTCTGTCTGGGTTTCGGTTCATGGCTTCGTCGACGACCTCGATCCAGTGGCGAACCGGGGTTCGGCCCGCGCTGGCGAGGTGATTCTGGCAGCCGATGTTCGCGGTAAGGATGACCTCCGGACCGCCGGACTCCAGCGCCCGCAGCTTCTGGTCGCGCAGTTTGCGGGACAGCTCCGGCTGGGTGATGGAATAGGTGCCCGCAGAGCCGCAGCACAGGTGCGCGTCGGGAACCGGGGTCAGGCGGAAGTCGAGGCGCGTGAGCAGCTGCTCGACCGCCCCCGCGAGGCGCTGCCCATGCTGCAGGGTGCAGGGGCTGTGGAACGCGATTTCCCGGTTGCCGCGGACCTGCAGCCGTTCCAGCGGCTCCTCGCGCAGGACCTCGACCAGGTCGAGTGCGCGGCGGCTGACTTCGGCCGCACGTTCCGCGTATTGCGGATCATCGGCCAGCAGGTGCCCGTAATCCCTGACGAAGGCACCGCAGCCGCTCGCGGTCTGCACAATGGCCTCGGCGCCCGCCTCAATGGCTGGCCACCACGCGTCGATATTGGCCCGCGCCCGGTCGAGTCCGTCACGCTGGGCATTGAGGTGGTAGTCGAGCGCGCCGCAGCAGCCCGCGTGCGGGGCGGGCACCAGGCTGATGCCCAGGCGGTCCAGCACCCTGGCGGCCGCAGCGTTGGTGTTCGGGGAGAGCCCCGGCTGCACGCAGCCTTCGAGGATCAGCATCGTCCGCGGGTGTCGCCCGGTGGCGGGACGCGCCCCGGGGGGGACCGGACGCGGTGGAATCTTCTCGCGCAGGCTGCCCGGCAGCAGTGGCCGCGCGACACGCCCAAGGGCGAAAAGCACCGATGCCACCCGCGGCTGGACCATGCTCCGGCGCAGCAGGCCGCGGAACAGGCGCTCGGGCAGGCTGCGCGGAATGCGTGCCTCGATCTCCGCGCGGCCGATGTCCACGAGCTTGCCGTATTCGACCCCGGAGGGGCAGGTCGTCTCGCAGTTGCGGCAGGTGAGGCAGCGGTCCAGATGCAGCCGGGTCTGCGCGGTCGCGATGTCGGCGGACTCCGGATTTTCGAGCAGGGCCTTCATCAGGTAGATGCGTCCGCGCGGACCATCGCGCTCGTCACCGAGCAGGCGGTAAGTGGGGCAGGTCGCGTTGCAGAATCCGCAGTGTACGCAGCTGCGGAGGATGCGGTCGGCCTCGCGGATATGCGGCTGGGCCAGGGCCTCGGGGCTGAATTGGGTCTGCATCTCAGAGATCCGGGTACAGGCGGCCGGGGTTGAAGATCCCGTTCGGGTCCAGCTGCGCCTTCAACTGGCGGTGATACCGGGCCAGCACCGGTGCGAGCGGCGTGAATGGCTCGGTGACTCCGGGCGTGTAGCAGGTCGCGTGTCCGCCCGCGCGGATCGCCGCTTCGCGGATGGAGGCGGCCGTCGCGTCACTGCGCAGCCAGCGTTGGGCGCCGGCCCAGTCGTAGAGCCAGTCGCCGTCCAGCCCGAGCGGAGGCGTTACCTGCGGCACCGAGAGCCGCCACAGCGGTCGCGGGTCGTCGCTGGAGAAAAACGGCAACACCTGTTCGCGCAGTTGGTGCCAGAAGGTGCCATCAACTGCCTCGCCGCCCAGGCGTGCGCGGTTGGCGTCGACCGAACGTCCACCACCCTCCAGACGCAGGTACAGAGCGCCATCGTGCCAGGCGGCACCGGCCAACGGCACCGGCTGGCGTCCCCACTTGGCGAGCTTTGCCGCTGCGCTCGCGAGCGGCAGCTGCAGCCGGAGGCTGTGCGAGGCAGCCGGAAGCGGAAGCACCTTCAGCGAGACCTCGGTGACCACGCCGAGCGTGCCCTGTGCGCCGGTGACCAGCCGGGACACGTCGTAGCCGGCGACGTTCTTCATCACTTCGCCGCCGAAGCGAAGTTGTCTGCCCTCGCGGGTGATCAACCTCGTGCCCAGCACGAAATCCCGCACCGCGCCACTCCAGGGGCGGCGCGGGCCGGAGAGACCCGTCGCGACCATACCGCCGACCGTGGCCGCGGTTCCGAAGTGCGGGGGTTCGAAAGGCAGTTGCTGGCCGGCGTCGGCCAGGGCCCGTTCCAGCTCCGACAGCGGGGTCCCGGCGCGAACCGACACCACGAGTTCCACCGGGTCGTAGTGGGTGATGCCGCGATGCCCGGTCACGTCGAGCGCGGTTCCCTCGACCGTGCGTCCGTAGAAGGCCTTGGTGCCGCCACCGGCGATGCGCAGCGGGGTGCCGGAGCGGCCTGCTTCGGCGACCTGCGCGCAGAGCTCTTCTGCGATATCTCGCTCCGCCGCAGGGTTACTCGCGCTGTTACTCATGGATCGTCCTGATTCGAAAAGGAATAGGGTCTGTGCGCGCAAATTCCGCAGTGCGGCGCCATTCTGGAGTGCGGGGGGCTGCCGGTGCCTGTTCCACCGGGGGCAAGCCCCCGGCGCCAGAGCGCGAGCGAGCTCCCGCTCTGCAATGGGGTTGCTGCAACGAGGCGCGGGGCGGGCTTCCGGGCATCGCTTAGAATCTCGGAAGGTCGGGATGGGGCAGCTGGTTGTGGTGCACGTGCATCGCGCCGTATTCCGCACAGCGGGCGAGGGTCGGGATGTTCTTCCCGGGGTTCAGCAGCGTTCGGGGATCGAAGGCTGCCTTCACCGCGTGGAACAGGGTGATCTCGTGCGAATCGAACTGCGTACACATCTGGTTGATCTTTTCCCGGCCCACACCGTGTTCGCCCGTGATGGTGCCGCCAACCTCGACGCAGAGTTCGAGAATGCGTCCGCCGACGCTCTCGGCCAGCGCCAGTTCGCCGTCGCGGTTGGCATCGAACAGGATCAGCGGGTGCAGGTTGCCGTCCCCGGCGTGGAAGACGTTGGCGACGCGCAGCCCGGATTCCTCGGACAGTTCCGCGATGCCCTTCAGCACGCGCGGCAGTTCGCGCCGCGGGATGGTGCCGTCCATGCAGTAGTAATCGGGCGACAGCCGGCCGACGGCTGGGAACGCGTTCTTGCGGCCGGCCCAGAAGCGGGCCCGTTCCGCGTCATCCCGGGCCAGCGTGATCTGTGTGGCCCCGGCCTGGGCGAGTACCTCGCGCACCCGCTGGCAATCGTCGGCGACGTCCGCCTCGACCCCATCCAGCTCGCAGAGCAGGATCGCTTCA
>SKQM01000024.1 GCA_007119005.1 Thioalkalivibrio sp. | reverse complement strand
GCTGCTCGCGAAGAAGCGCGCCGCCGACCGCAAGCAGTGGCTGGAGGTCAAGGGCCACCTCGCCGAGGTTTGAGGCCAGCGTCAACGTCAACGTCAGTGGCAGGGGAGCATGTCGCCCACCCGTTCGCGGGTGTCGGCAGCATGGATGCTGCCGTCAAGCCTACAGGGATGTATTTACGGCGTCCCGCGAACGGGTGGGCGACATGCTCCCCTGCCACTGACGTTGATGTTGACGTTGACGTTGACGCTGGCCTCAAACCTCGGCGAGGTGGCCCTTGACCTCCAGCCACTGCTTGCGGTCGGCGGCGCGCTTCTTCGCGAGCAGCATGTCCAGCAGGGTCGCGCTATCGTCGCCCGACTGCACGGTGAGGCGCACCAGGCGCCGGGTATCGGGATTCATCGTGGTCTCCCGCAGCTGCAGCGGGTTCATCTCGCCGAGGCCCTTGAAGCGCGTGACCGTCACCTTGCCGCGGCGGTTCTCCGCGACGATGCGGTCCAGGATGCCCTGGCGTTCGGCGTCATCCAGCGCGTAGAAGACCTCCTTGCCGACATCCACGCGGAACAGTGGTGGCATCGCCACGTACACGTGCCCGCCCTCGACCAGTGGCCGGAAATGCCGCAGGAACAGTGCGCAGAGGAGGGTCGCGATATGCGCGCCGTCCGAGTCGGCGTCCGCAAGGATGCAGACCTTGCCGTAACGCAGGCCGTCGAGTTTCGTGCTGCCGGGGTCCACCCCCACCGCGACACTGATGTCGTGGATTTCCTGCGACCCCAGCACCTGGTCGGCGTCCACCTCCCAGGCGTTCAGGATCTTGCCCCGCAGCGGCATGATCGCCTGAAACTCGCGGTCGCGGGCCTGCTTCGCCGAACCACCCGCGGAGTCACCCTCGACCAGGAACAGCTCGGTGCGCGACAGGTCCTGGCTGGCACAGTCGGCCAGCTTGCCGGGCAGCGTGGGGCCCTGAGTGAGTTTCTTGCGCACCACCTTGCGGCCTGCCCGCTGCCGCCGCTGGGCGCTCTGGATCGCCAGTTCGGCGATCCGCTCGCCGACCGCCGGATGGCGGTTCAGCCAGAGGCTGAAGCTGTCCTTCACCACCCCGGCGACGAAAGGCGCGGCCTCGCGCGACGACAGGCGTTCCTTGGTCTGCCCGGCGAACTGCGGGTCCTGCATCTTGAACGACACCACGTAGCAGACCCGCTCCCAGACGTCGTCCGGGGCCAGCTTCACGCCGCGCGGGAGCAGGTTGCGGAATTCGCAGAACTCGCGCACCGCCTCGGTGAGGCCGGTGCGCAGGCCGTTCACGTGGGTCCCGCCCAACGGGGTCGGAATCAGGTTCACGTAGCTCTCGGCCACCGTCTCGCCGCCTTCCGGAAGCCAGATCACCGCCCAGTCCACGGCCTCCTGGCGTCCGGCCACCGTACCCATGAACGGCTCCTCGGGCAGCCGCTCCAGCCCGGACAGGGCCTCCAACAGGTAGTCCTTGAGCCCGTCGGCATAGCACCACTCGCAGCGCTCGCCGGTCACCTCGTCGGCGAAGGTGACATTCAGCCCGGGGCAGAGCACCGCCTTCGCGCGCAGCACGTGCTTCAGACGCGACACGGAGAATTTCGGGCTGTCGAAGTATTTCGGGTCGGGCCAGAACTGCAGCCGGGTACCGGTGCTGCGGCGCCCGACCTCGCCGACCACCTCGAGATCACTGACCTTGTGCCCACCCGCGAAGGCCATGTTGTACTCCCGGCCATCACGCCGGATCCAGACCTCCAGGTGCCGCGAAAGGGCGTTCACCACGGACACGCCAACCCCGTGCAGGCCGCCCGAGAACTGGTAGTTCTTGTCGGAGAACTTGCCGCCGGCGTGCAACCGGCCAAGGATCACCTCGACACCCGGGCGCTTCTCGCGCGGATGCTCGTCCACCGGCATGCCGCGACCATCGTCAGTCACGGAAAGTGATCCGTCCTTGTGCAGGATCACGTCGATGTTCTTCGCGAAGCCGCTGATGGCCTCGTCCACCGAGTTGTCGATCACTTCCTGCGCGAGGTGGTTGGGGCGGGAGGTGTCCGTGTACATGCCCGGGCGCTTGCGCACCGGGTCGAGACCCTCGAGCACTTCGATGTCGGATGCGGAATAACTCACCGGCAGCCTTCCTCCTTGTGTCGGCAGGCGGTAGTGTAGTTCGCCTTGAGCGCCGCGCGCACGGACCTGCGTCCCGCCCGAAACCCGTACATCGCGATGCCGGTCCGCTTGAAATCACCGGGACCGGCCCGAAAATATAAACATTTCCCCATATTCAGATACCGGAGTCCTTCATGGCAGACGCACGCAACGACCTCTTGGACGTGACCGCAGGCAACTTCGAGGCCGCGGTGATCGAGGAGTCCTTCCGCCGCCCGGTGCTGGTCGATTTCTGGGCCGAGTGGTGCGGCCACTGCAAGATGCTGATGCCCGTGCTGGCGCAGCTGGTCGAAGCCTACGGCGGCAAGTTCCGGCTGGCCAAGGTGAACAGCGACGAGCAGCAGGGCCTCGCCAGCCAGTTCGGCGTGCGCAGCATCCCCACCGTGATGTGCTTCCGCAACGGTCAGGTGGTCGACCAGTTCATGGGCGTGCAGCCGGAGCCGACCATCCGGGCGCTGATCGACCGCTACGTCGAGAGGCCTTCGGACCGCATCCGCGAGCAGGCGATCGCGAAGCTGGGTGCCGGGGATATCGTCGGCGCAGTCGCCGACCTGCGCAGCGCGGTGGCGAGCGACCCCGAGCATCACGTGCTGAAAATCGACCTGGCCCAGGCGTTGCTGGCGGCCGGGGACGCCGCGGGCGCTGAGGCACAGCTCAACATCCTGCCGATGGACGTGCACGAGCAGGAGGCGGTCAAACAGCTGCGCGCGCGACTGGTGTTTGCAAAGCGCCTGAATGGAACGGACCTCGCGAGCCTGGAACAGGCGGTTCGCGACAACGATTCCGATCCGGAGGCGATGGATCAGCTGGCCGCTGCCTACATGGTGGCCGGGCGCAGCCAGGAGGCGATGGACCTCTACCTGAAGCTGATGCAGCGGCACCGCAGCTACGGCGGCAATGCCGGGCACAAAGGCCTGCTGGCGGCGTTCGAGGTGCTGGGGCCCCGGAACGAACTGGTCAACCAGTACCGCCGGAAGATGGTCGCACTGCTGTACTGAAGCCCTGCGCGAGGGCGGACGCTCACGAGCCGCGCCGAGACCGGGGACAGTTTTATGAACCTGTCCCCGGTCTCGCGGGAGAGGGGAGCGAAAACTACTCCT
>SKQM01000097.1 GCA_007119005.1 Thioalkalivibrio sp. | reverse complement strand
CGCAGTGGTTCTGGGTGGTCGTGCCGTTCACCGTGCTGGTCGCGGCCTCCCGGCCGGTTCTGGGGCTGCACTACCCGAGCGACGTATTGGCCGGAGCATTGGTGGGCGCGACGGTTGCGGGGGTTTCGATCGCGGTCGCATCCCCGCTGCTGGCCTGACCCACCACCGTCAGGGCGAGCGCCATCGGTTCCGGATTCGCGGCCAGGTTCAGCGCCCGCAGTTGCGGCATCTTCTTCTGCTGGTGATCCTGCATGCGGTAGAGAATGCCGTCGAGGACACGCAGCGCCGACACGATGAACGGGCCCTTGTTCAGCATCACGCATTCCGCCCGCACCGACATCGCCGCGTCGCTCAGCTCCGGGCGTGACACCGCACCGGTCTTCGCCATTGTCTCCAAAACCTGCGTCGCCCAGATCACCGGTACGTGACCTGCCTCGGCCAGCCACAGAATTTCCTCCTGAATCTCCGCGAGCCGCTCACCGCCAACCTCGACCGCGAGATCTCCCCGCGCGATCATGATCGCCAGCGGAAACCGCCCAATGGTGCTCAGCATGATTTCGGGCAGGTTGCGCAATGCGCGCTCGGTCTCGATTTTCGCGACGATCGCCAGCCCCCCGGCATCGCGCTGTTGCAACTCCGCCATAAGCGCGCGCATGTCTGCCGCACTTTCGACGAAGGAAAACCCGACCAGATCGGCGTGGCGAACCACAAAGTCGAGATCGGCCAGGTCCTTTTCGCTCAGCGGGCCCAGGCCGAGTTCTGCGCCCGGAAGGTTGATCCCCTTGTCGGCCCGAAGGCGAAAGCCGTCGGGCGGCGCATGGGTGACCCGCAGAAGGGCGGATTCCGGCCCCACGTCCTCGACCAATGCACCCAGGCGCCCGTCGTCGATCCAGACCGGCTGTCCGGGTCGGAGCTGCGCCAGCACCCTGGGCGCGGTAATGCCGATGCGTGCCGGTTCGAGTTCCCCGCCGTCGGCATCCAGCACCGGAGGGCGACCGGGCAGTTCCGGCCCGGTCAACCTCAGGATGTCGCCTCGCTGCAAGCGGATTTTCACCGGATTCGTCCGGTGCCCTTCGAGGTGCACCAGATCGATACCGACCCGGACCCAGCGACCCTCCCGCCAGCGCATCAGTCGCATTGCGGTATCCGGGCCGATCACGCTGGTCTTGCTGCCGTGGACCAGCCAGCCCATCCCGTCGAGTTCGCGCTCCACGACCAGTCGGCGGTTACGGCCGCGCAGGTCAGTGAACTGCAGGCGGTCGCCGGCCTGCATCGCCGCGAGCGCCCAGTCCTCGGCCACCAGGCAGACGTCCGCCAACCCTTCCGGTGGTCCCTGCTCCGCGGTGGCGGACACCAGCGCCACCCTCACCGGCTCGCGTACGCCGGCAATTGCGGCCTTGCGCGGGCGCAAACGGGCCGATGCCGGTGCATCCTCCAGGGGCCCAGTCCGGATCTTGTGGCCGGCGAGGTCCATCAGCACTCGGCAACTGCGACCCACGCTGTGCTCTGCACGCCGGATGTTTTCGATCATCCGCTTCCACACTGGCAGATCGTCGTGCGCGCAATTGATCCGAGCGCAGTCCATGCCCGACTCGAGCAGGGCCCGGACCAGCGCCTCGTTCGCAGCCGCCTCCAACGGCATCGTAACCATGATCCGCGCGGTGCGCCGCGGCTGAGGCGGCCCGAACAGGGCCCGGGTGTTGATGGTCAGCAGCTCGTTGCCCGCGTCGAAACCCGGCGCAGCCGGTGGCTCGAGCGTCGGTTCGGGCCTGTCACACAGCGCCGCCAGCACCCGTATCACCTGGTCGATGCTGGCCAGCACGTGGGCCTCGACACGGCCCAGAGAGGACAATCCCTTGCGGGCCAGGCGCAGTTGCAGCGGCCGCAGATCGCGGCAGCGCAAGGCGAGATAGTCGGCCAGGTTGCGCGCACTCGATGGATACCGCCCATCGGCGTCCGCCCAAGCCAGCCGGCGCAGGCGCGCCGCCGAACCGGCGACGACCTCCTCCCGCAAGGCGAGCATTTCGGATAGCAGCGCCGGGTACTCGCCGTCCAGCGCAGTTCTGTCTGATTCCATCATCGCCGCGCTTCTTACCATGGCCAAATGACAATGCGATGACGGTTCAGTGAGAGCGGACCCGCAGGATTCACCGCGTTGTAACGAGATTTACAACGGCCTGTCACCGCGAGGCCACAGACTATCCTGACCTTTAACCGGAGAGTGCGATCATGCCGCAACTCGCTGAATACGGCCCCTGGGCGCCCGCTCCGCGCCAGGCCCTGGTGACCGAACTGGCATCCAGCCCGGCCGACATTCTGGCCTCCCAGCGGCTGCGCTACCGGGTCTTCGCCGAGGAGATGGGGGCCTGTCTTCCGACCGCCGACCTCGGGATCGACGCCGATGCCTACGACGCCTTCTGCCGCCACCTTCTGGTGCGGGAGGCCGACACGTCCGAAGTCGTGGCCAGCACCCGCATCCTCGTCTCGGACGATGCACCCGCCGCAGGCGGGTTTTACTCCCAGAGTGAATTCGACCTCGGTGCGCTCGAGGGTCTGCCGGGCCGGGTGATGGAGGTCGGTCGGACCTGCGTACGCGCCGATTACCGCACCGGCTGGGCCATCAACGCATTGTGGACCGGGCTGGCCCGCTTCATGACGCGGGAGCGTTTCGACTTCATGATGGGTTGCGCCAGCATTCCCTTTGCCCCAGGGGATGTGGCGGCCCACGCGCTCCTGAACCAACTCCACACGGACCACCCCGCGCCACCGCAGTACCGGGTATACCCCTGCCACCCGATACCCGCAATACCTGCGCGGGCGGTCGCCCCGGCGCCACTCCCGCCGCTCCTGAAGGCATACCTGCGCCTCGGCGCCCGCATCTGCGGCGAAGCGTGCTGGGACCGCGACTTCGGGGTCGCCGACGTGTTCATCCTCCTGGACGTGAACCAGGTGCCCGACCGGTACCGGCGGCATTTCCTGCGCGAACCGATGTTGGTATCTTGAGCGCGTCCCACGACCCGGTCGGCAGCCCTTGACAGGCGGCGGTCGCCGGTCTGCGGACATGCACGCATCGACCCCGCACGAAGGGTGGTTGCGTTCCCAATGATCGACCGCATCGTAACGGCAGAGCGCATGCCGGCCGGAGACCGGACATCCTGCCGCGGGTCTGCCATCGCAACGGAGCCCCATGCGTATCCTGATGCTTTCGGATGTCTATTTTCCGAGGATCAACGGTGTGTCGACCTCGATCCAGACATTCGGACG
This sequence comes from Thioalkalivibrio sp., assembly GCA_007119005.1. GTDB lineage: Bacteria > Pseudomonadota > Gammaproteobacteria > Ectothiorhodospirales > Ectothiorhodospiraceae > Thioalkalivibrio. Next base: position 17 of record SKQM01000097.1, on the reverse strand, counting down.
CGACCTGGCGGACATGG
>SKQM01000233.1 GCA_007119005.1 Thioalkalivibrio sp. | reverse complement strand
TGGCTCGGGATCGACTACCGCGAGCTCGCGATCGAGCCGATGGTGGAGGCCTTCCGGGCGGGGCTGATGGAGTCCTTTCCCGACCAGACCCGCAACCCCGGGGACGTGACCGAGCAGAATCTGCAGTCGCGCTGCCGCGGGGTCCTGCTGATGGCCCTGTCGAACCGCACCGGCAAGCTTCTGCTCGCCACGGGCAACAAGAGTGAAATGGCGGTCGGCTATGCGACGCTGTACGGTGACATGGCAGGCGGCTTCGCGCCCCTGCGCGACGTGACCAAGCAGTGGGTATACCGCCTGGCGCGCATGCGCAACCAGATCAGCCGGGTGATTCCCGAACGTGTGATCACGCGTCCGCCGAGCGCGGAACTGGCACCCGACCAGGAGGATGCCCACACTCTGCCGCCTTACCCGGTGCTGGACGAGATCCTGGAGGCGTTTGTCGAACGGGAATCCTCGGTGGACGAGATCGTCGCGCGCGGGTTCGACCGGGACACCGTGGAGCGCGTCGCGCGCATGGTTTTCCTGGCGGAGTTCAAGCGGCGTCAGGCGGCCCCCGGCGTGCGCGTCTCCGCGCGCGCCTTCGGGCGCGACCGGCGCTATCCCATCACATCCGGCTATCGCGAGGGCCGGGGGGGCGAGGAGCCCCGTTCCGAGGAGGAGTCATGAAGAAGATCGAAGCCATCGTCAAGCCGTTCAAGCTCGAGGACGTTCGTGAGGCACTGACCGAGGCCGGTATCACCGGCATGACCGCGACCGAGGTACAGGGTTTCGGGCGGCAGAAGGGGCACACCGAGCTGTACCGGGGAGCCGAGTACGTGGTGGACTTCCTGCCCAAGGTCAAGCTCGAACTGGTGGTCGATGACGACCAGGTGGACCTGTGCATCGAGGCGATCGTGAAGGCGGCACACACCGGCAAGATCGGGGACGGCAAGATCTTCGTCACCCCGGTCGATCGTGCGGTGCGCATCCGCACCGGCGAAGAGGGTGCCGACGCGCTATAGGCCGTCGGCCCCGCCTCAGTTCGCGTAGAACGGCAGGCTCTCGACCCAGCGGCGCAGACCCCCGGCTTCCGTGCCGATGACGACCGGCCGGCCGGCCAGCACGGCTTCCGCCTGTTCGGGATAGTTCAGCTGCAGCACGGCCATGGTGTTCTCGGCGTGGTGATCGAGGTCCAGTGCACGGTAGCTCTGGTACAGGATGGCCAGCGCCTGCGGCATCACGTCCGCTCCCTGGTGCTGCTCCACCACGTGACGGGCGCGTTGCGCGGCTGCGACCCAGGCCCGGCGCTGGACGTAGAACTGCGCGACGCGGAGTTCGTGCGAGGCCAGCGCATTGCGTATGAAGACCATGCGCTGGCGGGCATCGGGAGCGTAGCGGCTCTCCGGAAATTCGTTGATCAGACGGCCGAAGTCCTGGAAGGACTGTTCCAGCGTCCTGGTGTCCATCTCGGCTGGATCCATCGGGAACACCCGCGCCAGGAACCCGGTGTCGCGGCTGAAATTGATCAGTCCGCGCAGATAGTAGGCGTAGTCGAGATTGGGATGGCGTGGGTTCAGCTGTATGAAGCGGTCGACCGCGGCCAGCGCGGCCTCGGGTTCGCCGGCCTTGTAATAGGCGAAGGGGATCTCGATCTGGGCCTGCTGCGCGAAGCGCCCGAACGGGAACCGCGCTTCCAGAAGCTCGTAATATTCGACCGCCTGTTCGTAGTTTCCGGCGTCGAGCGCGGCCTTCGCCTCGCCGTAGAGCTGGCTGGCCGACCAGTTCGCGGTCGGGTCGTTCTCGCGCCAGGCTGCACAGCCGGACACGGTTAAGATGACGATCAGTACGACCAACCAGCGAAGGACTGACACAGCGGAGCCTCGAGCACGATGCATGACGCCCGGATTCTACAACAATGCGGCCGCAGCCCGCGTGGTACCCATGACTGAGCCGCGGTCCGCGATCCTGCCGGCGGAGCTCGCCGGTCTGCGTCTCGACGCGGCGCTCGCGCGGGTCTTCGGCGAATATTCCCGCAGCCAGTTGAGCCAATGGCTGCGGGAGGGTGCCCTGACGGTGGACGGCCGGCAGCCCAAGCCGCGCACGACGGTGCACGGGGGCGAGGAGGTTCGCCTGGTACTCCCCGACGCACCGGAACCGGAGTCGCAGGCCGAGGATATCGCGCTGGACGTGGTGCACGCCGATGCGGCGATCATCGTGATCAACAAGCCGGCCGGGCTTGTGGTGCACCCGGCGGCCGGACATCGTTCCGGCACGTTGGTGAACGCGCTGCTGCACCATGCGCCGGAGCTTGCCGCGCTGCCACGGGCCGGCATCGTGCACCGACTGGACAAGGAGACCACGGGCCTGCTGGTGGTCGCGCGAACTCCGGCCGCGCAGACCAGCCTGGTGCGCCAGTTGCAACAGCGCAGTGTGCACCGGGAATACCGGGCGCTGGTCCATGGTCTGCCGATCAGCGGCGGAACCATCGACCTGCCGATCGGCCGGCATCCCGTCGACCGCAAGCGCATGGCCGTGGTCAGCGGCGGCAGGCCCGCGGTCAGCCACTACCGCGTGCTGAAGCGCCTGCGCGTGCACACCCTGATTGCGGTGCACCTGGACACCGGGCGCACGCACCAGATCCGAGTGCACATGGCGCAGGCCGGATTCCCGGTGGTCGGTGATCCGACCTACGGTGGGCGTCCACGCCCGGTGCGCGGGATGATGGCAGCGGCGGCACAGGCGCTGGCCGCTTTCCGGCGACAGGCACTCCACGCCGCCGTTCTGGGACTGGTGCACCCCGTCACCGGTGACGAGTGCCGTTTCGAGGTCCCGCTGCCGCCAGACTTCCAGGTACTGCTTGACGCGCTGGAACTCGATGCCGAGGCAGGGGACGCGTCTGGAGATGCCCGGTGAATGCCCTTCCGATCATCGTTCCCGACTGGCCACTGCCGTCGAACCTGCGGGCCGTGCAGACCACGCGTTCCGGGGGTGTCAGCGCCGGACCCTGGCACAGCCTCAACCTGGCGCTGCACACCGGCGACGACCCCGAGGCCGTCCAGCGCAACCGGAGCCTGCTCGGCCAGGCGTTGGATCTGCCCCGGGTACCGGTCTGGCCGACACAGGTGCACGGTGCCGCGGTGGCCGAGGCGACGGCAATGACCGGCGCGGTCGAGGCCGACGCCGTGGTGGCCCGTGCATCAGGCCAGGTCTGCAGCGTGCAGACCGCGGACTGTCTGCCGGTGCTGTTCGCGAGCCTGGATGGACAGGTGGTCGCTGCCGCCCACGCCGGCTGGCGCGGCCTCGCGGGCGGCGTGCT
>SKQM01000220.1 GCA_007119005.1 Thioalkalivibrio sp. | reverse complement strand
CCCGAGTCCCCTCCGAGCGGCGACCAGCGTGGCCCGCCGCCAATGATGTTCACCGTCTCGGGTTCGATCTCCGCCGCAATTTCGGGCATGCCGAAGCCGGGAACGATGTTGCCGCTGGAACGCGTGCGGGCGGTGAACAGCAGCGCGACCGGTTCAAGGGCGGCGTCCAGCAGCCGCGCCCAGGCGTAGTCGGCGAACCCTGCACCGTCCGATGTGACGTAGTTGAACTGGAACTCCAGCAGTTCGCCCGCCTCTGCTGCGAAGGGCGCCGATCGCAGGCGCGATCCGTTGGTGCCGCCAATACCCGGCAGACCCAGAGACCGCAGTGGGCTCCCCGTGGTCGCGACCCATCCGTACTGCTCGCCTCCGACCGGAGCGAGGGTCACCACTCCATCCGCCACGCCGGTTCCGCAGGAGCCCTCGCAGGTCCAACTGTCCGGGATCCCGCCGTCGAAGGTTCCCGCCTGCGCGGCTGCACCCAGCAACGCAGCCAGCACCCCCGAGATGACCCAGCCACCCAAAATCCCTTTCATTGGCCATCCTCCATGCCTTCGATCGTGAGCCTGATCCGCACGCGCGCATCCTCCAACGGCGGAATCTGGCTTGGCTCCAACCCATGCGAACCCTGTATGCGGATATTCGGTGCCACGTCGATGCGACCCATCTGCAGCGCATCAACCGGAGCAACCGAAAGCGACCGCACTTCCGTCCGGTAGGTGCCGGCGTGTTCGAACCGGTGCTCGAAGGGCTCGAATTCGAAGCTCAGCGTCGCCGCCGACGGCGGCAATTCCAGCCGTACCTCCTGCTCGTGTATCGGCACCTCCGCGGGGTCGTGCAACAACAACGAGAACTCGAGCACGGAGGCCACATTCGACGCGTTGCGGACCAGCGCCGAGAGTGAGACTTTCACCGACTCCCCACGCACCAGTTCGCGCGGTTCCGGCAACACCCCGACCGAGGCGATGGCCAGGGTCTCGGTGATGGTGATCACTACGGCCGCCTCGGACAGCAGGATCGCGCCATCGGCGCTCCATGCCTGCGCGCGCACCCGGTAATGTCCGGGCTCGAGATGGCGCGTGAACCACCCGAATTCCCTGAGCACCGAGTCGCCTGCCGCCAACGGGAAGACGCCGGCGCGATCGCCGTTCGGCAACGGCACCAGAAAATCCTCCTGGAAAGAGTTTTCCAGCGCTTCCACGCTGGCCGAGAGGATCACCTGTCTCTCCTCCTCCGCATGGTTCTCCACCGCAACGGTGAAGCCGGCTTCCTCGAACGCCCCGAAGGTTTCCGAGTGGGAGACGATCCCGGCAATGCGGATCCCGTCCATCCCCGTGCGCTCCAGTGCGAAATCCAGCTGGACCGTTCCCGGCTGCTCGAGCGCCAGCCAACGGGATACGCCCCGGTAGCCCGTGGCGCTGGCACGCACCTCGAAGGCGAGATCCTGGATGGGCTCGAACTGGTAGAAGCCCCGGACATCGGTCTCGACCACCCGATCCCCGACACGCAGCTGCGCCCGCTCCACCGGAATGCCCGTTCCTGCGTCCAAGACCTGCCCGCGCACGGTCGTTCCGGTTCCGTCGTGAGCCTGCAGTGGCAGATCGCCGAGCTCGAGGCGCGTCCCCGGGGCGGCGAGAAATCTCACCAACGCCGTGCGGTACGAGGCATGGACCAGTTCGAGCTGAATCTCCCCTGCCGGCAACCCAGCGAGAGTAAAGGCGCCCTCCCCATCGGATACCGCGATGGCCCCGGTGGCGGTCGCCCGAATCGCGGCACCGGGGATCGCCTGCAGGCTATCGGCGTCCAGCAAGCGGCCGGAAACCTCCACCGGCGCATCCGGGTCGGTCACGGACTCACGGCTCAGCGCAGGTGAAAACACCCATCGATCACCAGCAGCCACCATGGCCGTGACCCGAACCTCGTGGTAACCGGACGCGGACACCGACAGCTGCAGGTCTCCCGCCGACACCGGCAGGACATAAGCGCCGTCCGACGCGGCTGTCACCGACCAACCATGCTCACCGATCACCTCAATCTGGGCGGCCAAGCCCTCCCCGTTCGCGGCATCCGTGACCCTTCCGGCGACCAGGGCCGTATCGGGTTCGAGCGCGAGCGTCACCAAACCCAGGTCCAGAAGGAGGCCTGGGGACAGCTCCACATCGCGAACAAGGTCCTGGAATCCCGCTGCCCTGACCCGCAGAACGTATTCACCGGGCCCCAGATCGGCGAGCAGGAACCGGCCGTCGAGACCGGATTTCACCGTCGCCTGGTTTTCGACGCCCTCAAGCGTCACGAACGCTCCGGCCACCGGAGCCGCGCCCACCGCGTCCACGACCCTCCCGGCGACCGCGCTCGCCCCAAGGTCCAGCAATGCCCCGGCCGACTCGGCGACCTGGAGCGCACGCAACGCGAGTGCGGTGGCGTAGACGCTTCTGCCCCAGGAGCCGTCCTGTGCCTGCGTGCCCCGCAGCTCATTCAGAGGAACGTGATACCGGCCGGGATCCGCTGTCGTCGGTATCAGGGCCAATAACGCCTGTGCGAGCTGCCAGGAAGATCCCGCCCCCTGCCGTTCCAGTTCCGACCAGAGAAACTCGCCGGCCGCTCGCAACGAATCCGAAAGGCCGTATTCAAACTGGTAGCGCTGCAGCGCCTGGATGACGCGCGCGGTCAGGTACGGGGAGGTGGGGCTCGTGTGGTTATGAGCGAAGCCCCCGTCCACAGCCTGCCGCGCCAACACAAACCCGATCGCAGCCTGCAGCACGGCAGTATCGCGAAGGCCGGCGGCACCGAGCGCCTCCATAGCGTCCACCGTATCGAGCAGACTGCTCTGATCACCAGACTCGGCGGCAAAACCCCCATCGGGGTTCTGGCGCAGGAGCAGGTCGGCCAGAAACTCTGTGCCCTGCTCCTTCGCGAGACGGGCGGCGAGGAGCCGCCGTGGCAGCCAGGGGATACCGGACCGCCCCTGACCATCGACAAAAGCGCGCGCGCCGACCCACTCCGGTGAGCCCGCATGCGCCGGGTGCAGCGCGCGAGCCGCTTCAAAAGTGGCGTGATGAGGCGTGGTTTCATCGGCGCCGGCGGAGATGCGTCCATCTTCCTGCTGCCTCTCGAGCAGCCAGGCAATGCCAGCGCCATTCGCGTGCACCGCAACCGGGGAGATGATGAGGGCGAGGCAGACTGCCATCGCCAGAAGAAAAATTCCGCGGCACATCCCGTGCCGGTTTCCAAACGGAGCATCCATGCCCGAATCCCTTGTTGTCGTCCTGACGCGCCTTTTCTAGCACAGCAGAAAACCGGGCGGCAAGCCCCCT
>SKQM01000211.1 GCA_007119005.1 Thioalkalivibrio sp. | reverse complement strand
TTGGCACCGTACACCGAGCTCGAGCTCGCGTAGACCAGGTGCTCCACGCCGTTGTGCCGGCAGCCCTCCAGGATGTTCGCGAAGCCGACCAGGTTCGTGTTCACGTAGGCGTGCGGGTTGATCAGCGAATAGCGCACGCCGGCCTGCGCCGCGAGGTTCACCACCCGCTGCGGCCGATGTTCGGCGAAGACGCGCTCCATCGCCTCGCGATCGCCGATATCGACACGCAGATCCGTAAAGCCCGGATGATCCGCCACCCGCGCCAGCCGCGCCTTCTTCAGCTCGACGTCGTAATAGGGATCGAGGTTGTCGACCCCGATCACCTCGTCGCCACGATCCAGCAACCGCAACGCCAGCGCGTTGCCAATGAACCCGGCCGTGCCGGTGACCAGAATCTTCAACGCCGTTCTCCCCTTGTGCGACGATCGCGGATGCTATCAGACCAGCCAGGCCACTGCTGTTCGCCCGCAGTTGCAAAAAAGGTCCTTAGCCAGAAATATGGCGAATCCACATAACCGGGCACCATGATATGGGAAATCACAAGATGGACAAGCTGACTCAAAGGCTTGGGGATCTGCTGCACCAAAACCCCGATTTGGTCTGCGCCTACCTGTTCGGCAGCGCCGCCCGCGGTGAAGACACGCCCGACAGCGACATCGATCTCGCCGTGCTGACCAGCGCGCCCTGTCCGATGACCCTCCTAAATCCACTGTCCCGCCTCCAACTGCGGCTGGAGGACGCGCTGCGCCGGGCCGTGGATCTCGTCGATCTCCGAACGGCCCCACCCGACCTTGTGCACCGCATCCTGCGCGACGGGATCCTCTTGGTCGATCGTGCACCGAATGAGCGCATCGCATTCGAGGTTCAGGCCAGAAACGACTACTTCGACGTGTTGCCCCATCTCCATGAATATCGTCGCACGGGAAGCATCTGATGGATTCTGCTCTGATCGAAAAGAAGCTGGCCTTCATCGACACCTGCCTGCGTGAACTCGTCGAGTTGGCGGACCCGGAATGCCTGGACTCCGACGTTCGTGAACGGCGCTTCGTCGAACACACCCTGCAACTTGCGATCCAGGCAGCGCTGGACGTGGCGTCACACTGGGTATCAGCGCGTCGTCTGGGCGAACCGGAAACCAACCGGGATCTGTTCACCTTTCTGGCAGCGGACCGAGTCATCGATGACAGCCTGGGGGAAACGCTCGCGGCGATGGCCAGCTTCCGCAACATCCTGATTCATGGCTACCAAACGGTCAGCACGAAAAGGCTTCAGGACATCCTGGCGAGTCACCTGGGAGACCTCCGGGCGTTCAGTCACGCGGTGCGAGCGTCCCTCGCGCTGCAGCCCTGATGAGACCGCCCGGACTCCCCAGATGGCCCATCCCCGGGACCGGCCGGAAGTGATCCGCGCCCGCATGTCCTGAGCACGCGGGACGACCGCGACCGGGACTGTGTCGCGCGATTCACCACGGGCAATAGCCTTTTTGCCTGAACCCCTCGCATTTCCCGAAGCGGCGGTGTTCACTGTGGCCATGTCTTCCGCACCGTACAGCGCGCTGCTCCTCGCGGCCCTGGCGCTGCCGCTTGGCCTCGCCGGGCTTTGGAGCGTTCGGCCGCTTCGCAAGGCGATCGGGTGGCTGATGCCCTGGGCGCCGCTGCCCGCGCTGGTGCTGGCGTTTGTCGCGCCCAGCGGTGCGTCGGTGCACCTGAACTGGTTGCTGCTCGGCACCAGTCTCGGCCTGACCGAGGTCACTCGCGTGTTCCTGCTGTTCACCGCCGTGCTCTGGCTCGGCGCGGGGCTCCACGCGCGCGGCTACCTGCAGGACGACCCGCGCCGCCCGCGTTTCGAGCTGCTCTGGCTACTGACCCTTACCGGCAACCTGCTGCTGATCCTGGCACTGGACGTCGTCAGCTTTTACGCCGGCTTCGCGCTGATGACCTTTGCGGCCTACGGGCTCGTAGCGCATACGGGCAAGCACGAGGCGCGCAGGGCCGGCCGGGTCTATCTCGTGATGGCGGTCCTTGGTGAGGGTCTGATCCTCGCCGGTATTCTCCTGGCCGCTGGCGAGACTGCGGCCCCGATGCTCCCGCTGCTCGCCGACCTGCCCGCGGTGATCGCGGAATCGACCCGGCGCGACCTGCTGATCGCACTGCTCTTCTTCGGCTTCGGCATCAAGGCGGGCCTGCCGCTGCTGCACCTCTGGCTGCCGCTCGCGCATCCGGTTGCACCGGTGCCCGCCAGCGCCGTGCTGAGCGGCGCGATGATCAAGGCCGGGCTGCTCGCCTGGCTGCATTTCCTGCCAATCGGCCTGGTGAGCCTGCCCGGCTGGAGCGCGCTCGCGATCGGGGCCGGCCTGCTCGCGGCCTTTGGCGCCGCTTTCATCGGGCTGCACCAGCACCAGCCGAAGACGGTGCTGGCCTATTCCAGCGTCAGCCAGATGGGGCTGATCACCATCGGCGTCGGCATGGCGCTGCAGGAGCCCGCGCTGGCGCCGCTGCTGGTCGGCGCGGTCACGGTCTATGCACTGCACCACGCGCTGGCCAAGGGCGCGCTGTTTCTCGGCGTCGCGGTCGCCCGCCACCCCGGGACGCGCGTCAGCCCTTTGCTGTGGGTGTTGCTGGGGCTGCCCGCGCTCGCGCTGGCCGGTGTGCTGACCAGCGGGGTAGTCGCCAAGATGGGACTGAAGGCGGCGCTGGACACGCAGACCGGACTCCCCGGCTGGTGGGACCATCTGCCGCGCCTGCTCGAAGTCGCGGCGGTGGGAACCACCCTGATTCTGGCGCGCTACCTCTGGCTGATGCGCACGGAGAGCCGGGGCGATCGTGCGCCGCTCACCGTCTGGCTTGGCTGGGGACTGGTGCTGGCTGCCGGCCCGGCACTCGTCTTCCTGCCCGAATACTGGGGTCTGGCCGAGCGCGCAACCCCCGCCGCGCGGGACTGGGTGAGCCTCGGCTGGCCCGTGCTTGCCGGAACGGTACTCGCGCTGATCGGCATTCGTTGGCTGCGCCCCTGGCCGATCCCGCCCGGCGACCTGCTCGCGCTGATCACGCCGCGGCCGGATACCGTCTCGCGAATCCGCGCACCGGCAACCGAGGCAGCCCGCTGGGTGCTGCGCCTGTTCGATCCAACACGCCTGCTGTCGATCCGTGCGCCGAGCCGCTTCCTGCGCCCGGACCGGCTCTGGCAGCGGGAAGTCGCGCTGGTTTTCGCCGCGGTGCTGGTGGTGCTGCTGGCAGCGGGGTTGCGTTGAGTTCAGGCGCGGCGGCTGCCGGGTGGCAAGCCGTCGTGACGCTCAGGCGGCCGGCTGATCCGCGAATCGGATACCCATCGCAACATCGTTCCGGAA
>SKQM01000235.1 GCA_007119005.1 Thioalkalivibrio sp. | reverse complement strand
GCGGCATTGTATCGTTTCGCGAGCGTCAAGGCATGGGCGCGTCGTGCCGATCCTGCGCCGGCAGCTTCCTCGGGGCAAGCCTCTGCGGTCGGGCGGCTGACGATCGCGCCGACACGCACGGTCCCGGGACTGCACCGCAACGCTTCCCTCTACGCCCGGGGCAACCCTGGGATCAGGGCGTTGGTGCGCTCGGCGTATTCGCGATAGCCGGGGCGGCTTTCGGTCATGCGCCGATCGAGCAGGCTGACGCCGGAGACCCGCAGGATCAGGAAGATCATCAGCGCCACGCCGGGCAGCGCCCACCAGCCACCGAAGGCCAGGCCGATCAGGCCATAGCCGACCCACAGCACGATCTCGCCGAAATAGTTCGGGTGCCGGCTGAAATGCCACAGGCCCTGGTCCATCACCTGTCCGCGATTCGCGGGATCGGACTTGAAGCGCGCCAGCTGCCAGTCGGCGACCGTCTCGTACAGGAAACCGAACAGCCAGATCGCCCAGCCGAGCCAGACCAGCGCCCAGATGGGCTCACCGCCCTGGACGCTCGCGAGCATCGGCAGCGCGATCACCGCAACCAGCGCGCCCTGGAGCCAAAAGATCGTGAACAGGCTGCGCACCGCGAACGCGTAGTCGGAGCGGTCCTCGCGCATCTCGGTGTAGCGCGCGTCCTCGCCGTGGCCCCAGTTCCGCCAGGTGATGTGCGCGGACAGGCGCAGCCCCCAGAGAATCACCGGCACCAGCATCACCCAGGCGGTCCCCGGCGTACCGGAGAGCAGCCACCAGACCACCGAGACCACGACGAAACCGATCCCCCAGAAGCGGTCGACGAGGCTTGCATCACGAAGCGGCACGCTCCAGATCCAGACGAAGCTCATCAACGCGACTGCGGAGAGCAACCCCATCAGAAACAGTGCCATATGATCACCTTTTACAGCTCTTTATTAAAAATGGCCGGTTTTTCCGGCGAGATTTCGTTCCAGCACGAAAGACCCGACCGATCTCATTGATCACGATGGAGTTTCGGCTAGGACAGGACGCTCGAACAGGATGTGCGACACGAACCACTCGTTGCCGTCACGGTAACCGAAGAGCTCGGCGCAGGCCATGTAGAACATCCGCCAGCGCTGGAACCAGATCGGAGCGTCGCGGCCGTAGGTCTCCGCAAACAGGGGCAGGATGCTGTCGCGGGCAGCGTCCTGACGACGCAGCCATTCGTTGCAGGTGCGCTCGTAGTGCCGCCCGTTCACGCGCCACTGGCGGATCAGCCGCAGGTCGCGCTGGAAGTGGCGGGCAAGGTCGTCCGCCGGCATCAGGCCGTCACGGAAGAAATACCGGCCCATCCAGTTGTCGGCGCCCTCGGCCTCGAAGAAGTAGGCGTGCTCGCGGTGCGCGAACACGTGCATGAACAGCCGCCCCCCGGGCACCAGCCAGCCGGCCGCGCGCCGCAGGAGTTCCTCCCAGTTGCGCATGTGTTCGAACATCTCGACGGACACGATGCGATCGAACCCGGGTTGCTCCGGCGCGAAGACGTTCATGTCCGCGGTGATCACCCTGAGGTTCTTCAGACCGCGCTCGTCCCGCCGCGCTTCGATGAACGCCCGCTGCGAATGGGAGTTGGAGGCGGAAATGATCTCGCTGCCCGGGTAGTGTTCCGCCATCCACAGGGACAGCGACCCCCAGCCGCAGCCCAGTTCCAGCACCCGCTGCCCATCGGCCAGGCCGGCACGCTCGCAGGTCAACGCCAGCATCCGTGCCTCGGCCGCGTCCAGGTCGGGCGTCTGCGCGTCCCAGACGCAGCAGGAATACTTCAGGTGCCGACCCAGGCAGTGCTGGAAGTAGCCCGCGGGCACCTCGTAGTGCTGCTCGTTGGCCACGTCGGTGGACAGGGCGACCGGGGCACTGCGCATCGCCCGCAGCAAAGCTTCCCGGCGCTCCATGTCCCGCTCCACGTCCCGGCCCTTGTCGCTCAGGCGCCGCCGCAGCAGCTGTCGGATGCCGAAACGGATCACGGCGTCGGGGAGCCGGCCCCGTTCCGCCCAGTCGATGAGTATCTGCATGATGCCCCCTTCCCTGTTACCCTCCATCGACCCGCACGACTCCGCTCAGTTCCGGGTCTGCGGCCTCCCGGTGCCGCACTGCCGGAACGTCCACGCGATTCCGGATCGTCCGGGCTTCGACGTTCGGGATCTCCGTTCGTCCTGAGCCTGTCGAAGGACCAAGACCGGGACTCCTGCCGGGAATCTTGCCACAGCGGCGAGGTCGCAGGGGTCAGACCCTCCGCAACAGGATGCCCCGATGAACCGAAGACAGCTGCGTCATCTCGCCCTCGCGTCCCTGGTCGCCGTGGCCGCCACCGGCTGCGCCAGTCACCCGCCAATGCCCACCGTCGAGCACGTCGATCTCGAGCGCTACATGGGCGACTGGTACGTGATCGCGAACATCCCGACCTTCCTGGAACGCGGCGCGCACAACGCGGTGGAGAGCTACAGCCTGAACCCCGACGGGACCATCGCGACGGTCTTCACCTTCCGCAAGGACGGCTTCGACGGCCCCGAGAAGCGCTACACACCGCGCGGCTTCGTGCGCAGCGACAACAACGCCGAGTGGGGCATGCAGTTCATCTGGCCGATCAAGGCCGAGTTCCTGATCATCTACCTGGACGAGAACTACACGCAGACGGTGATCGGACGCAGCAAGCGCGACTACGTCTGGATCATGGCGCGCGAGCCGTCGATCCCGGAGGCCGATTACCAGCGCATCCTGGCCTTCCTCGCGGAACAGGGCTACGACACCAGCGAGATCGAGCGTGTGCCGCAGCGCTGGGATTGAACCGCAGCAGTGTGGCCCGCTGGATTCACCCCACCCGAGGCAAGCGCTGAACAATTTCCTTCGACAAGCTCAGGACGAACGGGGGTTGGATGGGTCCGTTCGTGGTGAGCTTGTCGAACCACAAGCCGAATCGACTGCTTCAGCATTTCCCTAACGGCCGTAGGCGCCGCCTCCGGGGGTCTCGAGCATCAGCACGTCGCCGGCCTGCACGGTGCGCCGGTCGCAGGAATCGAGCACCTCGACGCTGCCATCGACACGCTCGATCACCGTGACACCGGGCTGCCCCGTCCCGCCTCCTGCGAGTCCAAACGGCGGCACGCGGCGCCGGTTCGCGAGGATCACCACCTCCATCGACTCCAGGAAGCGCAGGCGGCGGACCACGCCGTCGCCGCCACGGAACCGGCCCGGCCCGCCCGAGCCCCGGCGCAGAGCGAAGGTCTCCACCCGGACCGGGAAACGCGTCTCCAGCACCTCCGGATCGGTCAGGCGCGAGTTGGTCATGTGGGTCTGTACCGCGTCCGTGCCGGGAAATCCGGG
>SKQM01000162.1 GCA_007119005.1 Thioalkalivibrio sp. | reverse complement strand
GGGGCCGAAGCGGGACTGAACCGGACGTTCGGCGGAAAGCCGGCGAGCGGCCCGCCGCCGCGCTGCCCGCTCACCGCGGAACACTCAGCGCAGATCGCCGAACAGCATTTGCAGTGCCGCGAGGCCGACGATGCTCGCGGTCTCGGTGCGGAGAATCCGGGGGCCGAGGCGCAGACCCCGGAATCCCGCGGCCTCCGCCAGCGCGATCTCGCCGGCCTCCAGGCCGCCCTCGGGTCCGACCAGCAGCGTGATCGGGTCGCCGCCCGGCTCGCCCGGATTGGGGTGCGCGCTGCGCCAGATTTCAGGCGGATCCCCTGCGGGGTCGGCCACGGCCCGCAGGCCGCCGGGGGTCAGGGCACCCAGGGCCTCCGCCAGGTCGCGCGGTGGATCCAGGCGGGCCAGTTCGTTGCGGCCGCACTGTTCGGTGGCCGCCCGCAGCACGCCTTCCCAGTGCCGGAACCGGCTGTCCACGCGCCGGTGGCCGCCGCCGGAAAGACTGCGGGTGCTGAGCACCGGCCAGATCTCGGTCACGCCGAGTTCGACCGCCTTCTGGATCGCCAGGTCCATGTGGTCGCCGCGGGCAATGCCCTGAAGCAGCCGGATCGTGCGGGCAGGCGTTGTGGGTTCCGCCGCGACCGCTCCGATCTGTACGCTGCCCGAGCGGCGCCCGGCCAGTGTCAGCACCGCGTGGTGTTCATGGCCGGCACCGTCGAAGACACGGCAGGCGGCGCCATCGCGCAGGCGCAGCACCGACACCGCGTGCCGGAGCGTCTCGGGAGGCAGGGCCAGGCTGTGCCCTGGCTCCAGCTCCGATTCCATCAGCAGGCGCGGGACGCGCATGATCCGCGACCGGATGACCAGGAACGGCTACGCGCGAGCCGGCGTCAGGCCGATGCCCGGAGTTCGCCGAGGCCCAGGTTGTTCCAGACCGCCTCGGACGGCGCAGCTTGGTTCATCGAGTAGAAGTGCAGGCCCGGGGCTCCTTCCTCCAGCAGGCGTTGGCAGAGCCGGGTCACCACCTCGGTACCGAAGGCCCGGATCGACGCGGTATCGTCGCCGTAGGCCTCCAGGCGCTTGCGGACGAACCGCGGGATCTCGGCTCCGCAGGCATCCGAGAAGCGCGCGAGCTGCGTGTAGTTGGTGATCGGCATGATCCCCGGCACGATCGGGATGTCGATCCCCATCGCACGCACCCGATCCACGAAAGCCACGAAGGCATCGGGGTTGTAGAAATACTGGGTGATCGCGGAGTCGGCACCCGCCGCGACCTTCTGGCGGAAGTGCTCCAGGTCCTTCTCCGCGTTCGCAGCCTGCGGGTGAAACTCCGGGTAGGCCGCCACCTCGATCTTGAAGTGGCTGCCAAAAGTCTCGCGGATGAACGCGACCAGTTCCGCCGCGTACCGGAATTCCCCGAGCCCGCCGCCGGCCCCGGAGGGCAGGTCGCCGCGCAGGGCCACCAGCCGGCGAACGCCGTGCTCCCTGTAGGTGTGCAGCAGTTCGAGCAGCTCCGCACGTGAAGAGGAAATGCAGGAAATGTGTGGTGCGGCCTCGACGGCGCCTTCGCGCTGGATCTCCAGCACCGTCTCCAGCGTCCGGTCGCGGGTCGAACCGCCGGCACCGAAGGTGACCGAGAAATACGCGGGACTCAGCGCCGCAAGCCGTTGCCGGGTCCGACGCAGCCGCTCCGCGCCCTCCTCGTTCTTCGGCGGGAAGAATTCGAAGCTGAACACCGGTTTGCTGCCAGCGGCCTGGTTCATTGCAGGTTCCTCATCGAGTGATCCGGACTACCCCCACCCCAGGCCTCTCCCGCAAGCGGGGGAGGCCGGGGATGAGCACCGAAAGTGAGCCCAGGGCACTCAGTACCGGTAATGCTCCGGCTTGAACGGACCTTCGACCGGCAGCCCCAGGTACGCGGCCTGCTCCTCGGTCATCCGTGTGAGCTTCGCTCCCAGCTTCTTCAGGTGCAGCGCCGCGACCTTCTCATCCAGATGTTTCGGCAGCACGTGCACCCGGTTCTCGTACCGGTCGCCGTGGGCGAACAGCTCGATCTGCGCCATGGTCTGGTTGGTGAAGGAGTTCGACATCACGAAACTCGGATGACCGGTGCCGCAGCCGAGGTTCACCAGTCGGCCCTCGGCCAGCAGGATGATCCGCTTGCCGTCCGGGAAGATCACGTGATCCACCTGCGGCTTGATATTCTCCCACTCGTAGCGGCGCAGGCTCGCAACGTCGATCTCCGAGTCGAAGTGGCCGATGTTGCAGACGATCGCCTGGTTCTTCATCCGCGCCATGTGATCGTGGTTGATCACGTTCATGTTGCCGGTGGCCGTCACGAAGATGTCGGCCTGATTCGCGACCTCGTCCATCGTCACCACGCGGTAGCCCTCCATCGACGCCTGCAGCGCGCAGATGGGGTCGATCTCGGTGATCCACACCGTGGCGCCGAGCCCCCGCAGCGACTGCGCGCTCCCCTTGCCGACGTCGCCGTAGCCGCAGACCACCGCGATCTTGCCCGCGATCATCACGTCGGTGGCGCGCTTGATCGCATCCACCAGTGACTCGCGGCAGCCGTACAGATTGTCGAACTTCGACTTGGTCACCGAGTCGTTCACGTTGATCGCCGGGAACGGCAGTTCGCCCCTCTGTTCCATCTGGTACAGGCGATGCACCCCGGTCGTCGTCTCCTCGGTCACCCCGCGGATGTTCTTCTTGATGTTCGAGTACCAGTTCGGCGAGGTTTCCAGGCGCTTGCGGATCGCACCGAACAGCGCCCGCTCCTCGTCATTGCCCGGGTGGTCGAGGATCGACGAATCCTTCTCCGCGCGACTGCCCAGCATCACCAGCAGCGTCGCGTCGCCACCGTCGTCCAGGATCATGTTCGGCGTGCCGCCGTCGTGCCACTCGAAGATCCGGTGGGTGAAATCCCAGTATTCCTCGAGCGTCTCGCCCTTGAACGCGAACACCGGCGTGCCGCCGGCAGCGATCGCGGCGGCCGCGTGGTCCTGGGTGGAGTAAATATTGCAGGACGCCCAGCGCACCTCGGCGCCCAGCGCTTTCAGCGTCTCGATCAGCACCGCCGTCTGGATCGTCATGTGCAGCGATCCGGCGATCCGCGCGCCCTTCAGCGGCTGCTCCTTCGCGTAATCCTCGCGGATCTGCACCAGGCCCGGCATCTCCGTCTCGGCAATCGCAATCTCCTTGCGGCCGAAGTCGGCAAGGCCGATATCGCGTACGAGGTAATCCTGTTCACTGTTACGGTTCATCACAGCATTCATGGTCTATTGGCTCCGTGAGTCTGGATGAGCGCCGTTCCATCGTGAAGACACCGAACTGAGCCTGACGGGGATTCCGCTGCAGCGCTCCTC
>SKQM01000023.1 GCA_007119005.1 Thioalkalivibrio sp. | reverse complement strand
CCCCGGAGGGCACGGGGCCCTAGAATCCAGAAGCGACACGGCCCCCGAGGAACCGACGTTTGCACGAGATTCCCCTGTCTGCGCTGTTCGCCGCACTGCTCGTCCTGTTCCTGCTGTCGGCCTTCTTCTCTGGCTCGGAGACGGCCCTGATGGCCGTAAACCGCTATCGGATGCGACACAAGGCCCAGCACGGGCATGTCGGCGCGATGCTGGCCGCACGCCTGCTGGAACGGCCGGACCGGCTGATCGGCCTGATCCTGCTGGGCAACAACTTCGTGAACATCCTGATCACGCAGATCGCAACCTTCATCGGATGGCGGCTGTTCGGCGACCCCGGCGTAGCGATTGCCACCGGCCTGCTCACGCTGACCCTGCTGATCTTCGCGGAAACCGCCCCGAAGACCGTGGCCGCGCTGCACAGCGAGCGCATCGCCTACCCTGCCGCCTGGATTTACACCGGCCTGCTGCGAGTGATGTGGCCGGTGGTCTACGTGATCAATCTCCTCGCCAACGGCGTATTGCGCCTGCTCGGGATCCATCTGGATGCCCGGCAGCGCGCGGCCCTGAGCTCCGACGAACTGCGCTCGGTGGTCGCCGAGGCGGGCGCGCTGATCCCGGCCAGACACCAGCGCATGCTGATCAACCTGCTCGATCTCGAACGCGTCACGGTCGACGACATCATGATCCCGCGCAACGAGATCGTGGCCCTGGATCTGGAGGAAGACTGGAACGACGTGCTGGACCAGATCCTCAGTGGCAGCTTCACCCGGCTGCCGGTGATCGAGGGCGAGCTGGATCGGGTGATCGGCTTCGTGCACATGCGGGATGTCCTGCCGCTGACCTACCGGGAGTCGTTCGGCCCGGAGGATCTGCGCCAGGTGATCACGCCGCCCTACTTCATTCCGGAGGGCACCGCCCTGAACCGGCAGCTAATCAACTTCCAGAAGCAGAAGCGGCGTATCGGACTAGTCGTCGACGAGTACGGCGACATCGAGGGGCTGGTCACTCTCGAGGATCTGCTGGAGGAGATCGTCGGGGAGTTCACCACGGATTCACCGACGACGGGCGATGAACTGCTGCGCCAGCCCGATGGCAGTGTGGTGGTCGATGGCGGCATCCATCTGCGCGAGCTGAACCGGGCACTCGGACTGCGCCTCCCGGTGGACGGACCCAAGACTCTGAGCGGCCTGATCGTGGAATATCTGGAGGACATCCCCGAAGCCCCTGCCAGCGTGCGGATCGACGGAGTGGTGATGGATATCGTGCAGATCAAGAAAAACACCATCCGCACGGTGCGCATCGCACCACCCGAGTTCAAGCCGGAAGAGAGGGCCTGATGGCCCGCTCCCGACCGCAGTACGTCTGCCGCGAGTGCGGGGCCACCAGCCCCAAGTGGGCGGGCCAGTGCGGCGACTGCGGCGCCTGGAACAGCATGGAGGAGTTTCAGCCCAGCACGGCCTCCCAGGGCCCGCGTGCCGGAGGCTACACCGGGGAAGCGGCACGAATCACCCGCCTCGGCGAGGTCCCGGTCGCGGCGGTCCCAAGGATGTCGACCGGGATCTCCGAGCTGGACCGAAGCCTGGGGGGCGGCCTGGTCACGGGTTCGGTCGTGCTGATCGGCGGCGACCCCGGCATCGGCAAGTCGACGTTGCTGCTGCAGGTGCTTGCGATGCTGCCCGCCGACCAGACGCTGTATGTCACCGGCGAGGAATCGGCGCAGCAGGTGAGCCTGCGCGGCCACCGCCTCGGGCTCGACTGTTCCGGGCTGCGCCTGCTGACCGAGACGCAGGTCGAGAACATCATCGCGACCAGCGAGCGGGAACGGCCCAGGGTTCTGGTGATCGACTCCATCCAGACCCTGTACACGACCGCGCTGCAGTCGGCACCGGGCTCGGTGTCGCAGGTTCGCGAGAGCGCGGCGGCGCTGGTGCGGCTGGCCAAGCAGCGGGACATCACGGTGATCCTGGTCGGCCACGTGACGAAGGACGGCCAGCTGGCGGGTCCCCGGGTGCTCGAACACATGGTCGATACCGTGCTGTACTTCGAGGGGGATCCAGGCGGGCGCTACCGGATGCTGCGCGCGGTGAAGAACCGCTTCGGCGCGGTGAACGAACTGGGCGTGTTCGCAATGCAGGAGGACGGGCTCAAGCCGGTGGCCAACCCGTCGGCGATTTTCCTGTCACGGCATACCCGGCCCGTCTCCGGCAGCGTCGTAATGGTGACCCGGGAAGGGACGAGGCCGCTGCTGGTGGAGGTGCAGGCGCTGGTGGCCGAGAGTCACGCGCCGCAGCCGCGCCGCGTGACACTGGGCCTGGAGCAGAACCGGCTGATCATGCTGCTTGCGGTGCTCAGCCGTCACGGCAGCATTGCGCTTTTCGACCAGGATGTGTTCATCAACGTGGTCGGCGGCGTGCGGGTGTCGGAGACGGCGGCGGATCTGCCGATGCTGGTGGCCGCGCTGTCCTCGCTGCGCGACCGACCGCTCGGGCCGGAGCTCGTCTGCTTTGGCGAGATCGGGCTGTCCGGCGAGGTGCGCCCGGTGCCCAATGGCGAAGAGCGACTTTCGGAGGCGGCCAAGCACGGCCTGAGCCGGGCGATTATCCCGGCGGGAAACCGGATCCGCAGAAAGATCCCGGGCATGCGCATCGAGCCCGTGGAGCACCTGTCCGACGCGCTGGAACTGCTTTGAACGGCACCTGCGTTCAAGCCCTGTGGGGAGGCGAGCCCTCTCGGTGACCCGGCGCCGGGGATGTCGCCCAGGGGGCTGGCCTCCTACAACGGCACCTGCGCTCCAGCCCTGTGGGAGGCGAGCCCTCTCGGCGACCGGCACGCTTACACGGGGACCCGTGGCTCCCTTCGGATCAGTTGACCGCCGCCAGGTCCTCGGCCAGCGAGTCGCGCATCGCCGGCGGGACGGCGTCGACGCGGTGCGTGTAGTGCTCGTGATCCACGCCGACGGCGATTGCCGCTCCGCCCTTGACCGCTCCGATCATGTCTGCAGTCAGTTCGAAGCGCAGGAAGTGGACCGACGAGGTCTTGTCCTCGGTGTCGCGCTCGAGGTCTTCGTCGGCGATCGGGTGGACCCGGTCGAAACCGTCCACCTGCACGTAGGTCCGGTCCTCGACATCGATCAACTGGGAGAGCGCGACCTTGCGCTCGTCGATATCCGGGAACTCGACCATCATCGTGGCCTTCCAGTTGCTGCCATCGGGGATCAGGGGATTGTAGGCGTCCAGTTCCTCCTGGATGCCCGCGGCGTCGAAGATCTTCTCGGCGCGCAGCATTTCCTGGACCTGGTACTGCATGGTCTTGCGGTCCTCGAAGTGCAGGGTCACGTTGGGTCCGACCGGCAGCACACGGTTCTTCTTGTGCTG
>SKQM01000131.1 GCA_007119005.1 Thioalkalivibrio sp. | reverse complement strand
TTCGTCGATGCTCATCCGCTCCACGCCGGGCATCGAGGCCACCGGCTCGCGTTGCCCCTCGCCCTCGCGTACGAAGACCGGGTAGATCAGGTCGTCGGCGGTCAGCCGATGCTCGCGCATCAGGCGCCGGGAGAAGACGTCGCGGCGCATGCGCCGGGGCCGCACAGCGGGAAAGCTTCCGGTGGATTGGGTCATGATGACGGCTCTTCGTTGATCCAGTCGCGGGGCGTCAGGTAGCGCTCGTACAGGCGCGCCTCGGGGGAGTCCGGTTCCGGACTCCAGTTGTATTCCCAGCGCACCAGCGGCGGCAGCGACATCAGGATGGACTCGGTGCGGCCGCCGGATTGCAGGCCGAACAGAGTACCCCGGTCGTACACCAGATTGAACTCCACGTAGCGTCCGCGCCGGTAGAGCTGGAACTGCCGCTCGCGCTCGCGGTAGGGCGTGTCCTTCCGCCTGCGCACGATCGGACCATAGGCCTCGAGGTAGTGGTCGGCCACACTGCGCATGTAGCCGAAGCAGTGCTCAAAGCCGCCTTCGTTGAGGTCATCGAAGAACAGGCCACCGATTCCGCGTGGCTCGTTGCGGTGCTTCAGGAAGAAATACTCGTCGCACCAGCGCTTGTGCGTGGGGTACCTGTCCGGGCCGAAGGGCCTGCAGGCGGCTTGCGCGGTCCGGTGCCAGTGCACACAGTCCTCGTCGAAGCCGTAATAGGGCGTGAGGTCGAAGCCGCCGCCGAACCACCAGATCGGCGCCTCGCCCTCCTTTTCCGCGACGAACACCCGCACGTTCGCGTGCGACGTGGGCACGTAGGGGTTCAGTGGGTGGATCACCAGGGACACGCCCGCCGCCTGGAACGACCGGCCGGCAAGCTCCGGGCGGTGGGCCGTGGCCGAGGCAGGAAGTCCGGGGCCCATCACGTGGGAGAAATTGACGCCGGCCTGCTCGAAGACCTTGCCGTTGCGCAACACCCTGGAGCGCCCGCCACCGCCCGCCTCCCGGGTCCACGCGTCCTCGCGGAACCCGGTGCCGCCGTCGAGGGATTCGAGCCCGGAACAGATCCGGTCCTGCAGGTCCCGCAGGAAGTCGAGTACGGGTTCGATCTGAAAGTCGTCGGTCATGGCAAGGTCCCTCTCTGCGGGCGAACTGGGCCGGTGCTCCCGGCGCAAACGGGCCTGGCGAGCCCGGGTTTCAGGCGGCTACTGATCGGCGGTTCGCGCTGTCGGGCCGCCACGGATCCAGGCCCCGGTGAGCATGTCGCGGATGCTGCTTGGCGCCTCCGCGCCGGCGCAGGGCAGGTCCAGGATCCCGTCGAGGCGCCCCTCGAAGCACTCCCGGACGCAACGAGTGTCGCGGCAGGGCGGTTCGCCCGAAAGGTTCGCACTGGTGGAAACCAGCGCGGAACCCGCCGCGGCGCACAATGCGCGCACCGCGGGGTGGGCGGTGACCCGAACGGCCAGTCGGGTGTGGCTGCCCCTCAGCCAGGGCGGGCAGGACGAACGGGACGGCCAGAGCCAGGTGTGGGGGCCCGGCCAGGAGGCCTCGGCCATCGCCTGCATCGCCTCCGGCACGGGTTCCAACCAGTGGGCCACCCGCGACAGATCGTCGGTGATCACGATCACGCCCTTGCCGACATCGCGGTTCTTGACCTCCAGGATCCGCTCGAACGCAGCGGCATCGGCGGGCCGACAGCCGAGCCCGAACACCGCCTCGGTCGGATAGGCGATCACGCCGCCCCTGCGCACCACCGCGGCGATCGCCGCGGTGTCGTCCGAGACGAGGGTCTCCCGCTGTGCTCCAGTCGGACCGGCCATCGGTGCTGGTGGGTGTCCCTGATCGCGGACGCGTCAGCTTCCGCCCACGGCGCCCGGACGGCCGGACTCCTGGGCGCCACGCTTGGTGGTCTTCGCCGGCTTGTCCGATGCGGGCTTCTTCGCCTTGGGGGTGCTGCGTTTCTTCCCGGATGCGGCCTTCGTGGTTTTGGACCGCGATGCCGCCGGTTTCCTGGTGCCGTTCGACTTTCTGGCCGCCGCGTCCTTCGCCGGCGCCCTGGCCGCCTTGCCGTTGCGCCGGCCGCGCCGCTCCGGGGCGGCGGCCAGCAGTTCCCGGCACTCGTCCAGCGTCAGGCTTGCCGGCTCCCGGTCCTTCGGGATCTTCGCGTTCTTCTTACCGTCGGTGATGTAGGGTCCGTAGCGCCCATTCAGCACCTCGATTCCCTCTTCCGCGAAGGACTTGATGTATTTCTGGGCGTCCAGGGCCTTCTTCTCGGCGATGATTTCGAGTGCCCGAGGCAGTTCGATGGTCCAGACGTCGTCATCCGGACCCAGCGACGCGAACCTGCGGCCGTACTTCACGTATGGGCCGAAGCGGCCGACATTCACCTGCACCGGTTCGCCGTCCTCGGTCTCGCCCAGTTCACGGGGCAGCTTGAACAGCGCGAGCGCCTCGTCCAGCGTGACCTGGTCCATCTTCTGCCCCGGCAGCAGGCCCGCGAACCGCGGTTTCTCCTCGTCGTCCTTGGTGCCGATCTGCACGATGGGTCCGAACCGGCCCATGCGCACGCTCACCGGACGCCCGCTCTTCGGGTCCGTGCCCAGGTCCCGCGACTGCACCGCCTCGGCTCGGGTGACGCTGGCGGCCTTGTCCTCGACCTGTTCCCGGAAATCGGTCCAGAAGTGCTCCAGCACCGGGATCCAGTCCTTCTCGCCACGCGCGATCTCGTCGAGTTCGTCCTCGAGTTTCGCGGTGAAGTCGTAGTCGACGTAGCGGGTGAAGTGCTGGGTCAGGAAGCTGTTGACGATCCGGCCGATGTCGGTGGGCAGGAAGCGCTTGCCGTCCATCTCCACGTATTCGCGCGACTGCAGGGTCGAGATGATGCTGGCATAGGTCGACGGGCGGCCGATGCCGTATTCCTCAAGCGTCTTGACCAGGCTGGCCTCGGTGTAGCGCGGCGGGGGTTCGGTGAAATGCTGGTCGGCGCTGATGTCGAGCAGATCGACGACCATGCCCTCGACGAGCTCGGGCAACCGGCGCTCCTCCTCCTCGTCGGCCGCTGCCGCCTCGTCGCGGCCCTCCTGGTACACGGCGATGAAGCCGGCATGACGGAGCGTCGAGCCAGTGGCGCGGAAGCGGTGCGAGCTGTCACCGGGGACCAGGTCGGCCGCGACCGTGTCGAAGGTCGCGTGGACCATCTGGCAGGCGACGGTGCGCTTCCAGATCAGCTCGTAGAGCCGGGCCTGGTCCGACGTCATGCGGTTGCGCACTTCTTCAGGCAGCCGGCGCACCGAGGTCGGGCGGATCGCTTCGTGCGCTTCCTGGGCATTCTTCGACTTGGTCTTGTACTGACGCGGGCTCGACGGCAGGTTGTCCGCGCCGTAGCGCTCGTCGATCAGACTGCGGATTTCGGCGATGGCTTCGCCGGCCAGGGTCACCGAGTCGGTGCGCATGTAGGTGATCAGGCCGATCGCACCGCTGCCGAGATCGATCCCCTCGTACAGCTGCTGCGCGACGCGCATCGTGCGGCTGGCGGTGAAGCCGAGCTTGCGCGATGCCTCCTGCTGGAGAGTCGAGGTGGTGAACGGGGCGGCCGGGTTGCGCTTGCGCTGTTTCTTTTCCACTGCATCCACGCGCAGTTGGCCTCCCGCCGCCTGCAGCAGCCGGGTCCGCGCGTCGTGGGCGAGTGAGTCGGAGTTCAGGTCGAACTGGTCGAGTTTCCGTCCGTCAAGGTAGGTGAGCCGCGCGGTGAAGGGCTGGTCTTCACGCCGCGCCTGCGCATCGATGGTCCAGTATTCCCGGGCGATGAAGCGCTCGATTTCGTCCTCGCGCTCGCAGATCATCCGCAGCGCCGGGCTCTGCACCCGTCCCGCGGACAGGCCGCGCTTGATCTTGCGCCAGAGCAGCGGCGAAAGATTGAAGCCGACCAGGTAGTCGAGCGCGCGGCGTGCCTGCTGGGCGTTGATCAGGTCGGTGGAAAGTGTGCGTGGGTCGGCGACCGCCTCCTTGATGGCGCGCTGCGTGATCTCGTGGAAGACCACACGCTTCACCGGTCGGTCGCCAAGCAACCCGCGCTCGCGCAGGATCTCCAGCAGGTGCCAGGAAATCGCTTCGCCCTCGCGGTCGGGGTCGGTCGCGAGGATCAGCGTGTCCGCGGACTTCAGGGCCCGGGCAATCGCCTGGACCTGCCGTTCGTTGCGCTCGATCACTTCGTAGTTCATCCGGAACGCGGCGTCCGGATCCACCGCGCCCTCCTTCGGGACCAGGTCGCGCACGTGCCCGTAGGACGCGAGCACGGTGAAGTCCGGCCCGAGGTACTTGCCGATGGTCTTGGCCTTTGCAGGCGATTCCACAATGACGAGATTCTTGCTCATGTCGCTCGGGACCACTCCGTTTGCGCCCGGGTTCCACCAACATCCCTCCGTGCGGAGCCGGCGTGGACCGCGCGGACGCGCCAGAAGCCGCCCATCGGTTCAGGAAAGCGGCTTGCGCAGGGCTGCGTTACAGGTTTTCAGTGCAGATAATCGGTCAGCGCCGGTACGCTCTCCGCCATCACCACCTCCTCGAGGCGCGAGTAGGCGATGTTGTCGTCGGGCTGGTTGAACAGCACCATCAGTACCACCCACTTCAACTGGTCGAGGTCGATCTCCTCGGCGTCCAGCTCCATCACCCGGTCGATCACCAGTTCCCGGGTACCTGCAGTCAACAGGCCGTTCTGTTCGAGAAAGACCAGAAAACCGCGGGACTCGGTATTCAGCCGGTGCTGCTCCTCGAGGGTATAGACGCGCTGCGCAGCCTCGGAGCCGACACGCGCGGCGACCGGCTCCTCGCTTACGAGGCGGTCCAGCCAGCCCAGCGCCCGGTCGATCTCGGACGAGGGAAAGCCGGCCTCGTGCAAACGCGCCTGGAGATCATGCCGATCGGGTTCGCTGTCGTTGTCGTCGTCCATGTAGTGCTCGAACAGGTACATCAGCACGTCCAGCACGTTTTCTTTCATGTCGTGGGCGGTCCTGCATCGAGGCGCTGGTAGCGCCCGTGGCTGAGTGAGGCCACGCGGCCATTGAGTTCCAGTAAAACCAGAATGGAGGAAAGCGCCTCCACGGTCAATCCGGTGCGCTGCAGCAATTCCTCCAGCCCGACCGGATCGAATCCCATCAGCGTCAGCACCCGCTCCTGTTCGGGGTCGAGGCTTGCGGCATCCTCGGGCGGCAGCTCCGCACCCTTGGGTCGGCCGCCCACACCGAGCCACTCGGCAAGGTCCTCGAGGACGTCGTCGGGTGACTCCACCAGTTGTGCGCCCTCCTGAATCAGTCGGTGACAGCCCCGGCTGACCGGGCTGAGGATCGATCCGGGTACCGCGTAGACCGAACGGCCCTGCTCGGCGGCCAGCCGGGCAGTGATCAGCGAGCCACTGCGCAGCGCCGCCTCGACCACGAGCGTGCCGAGCGCCAGCCCGCTGATCACCCGGTTGCGCTGGGGAAAGTGGCCGGAGCGGGCCACGGTGCCTACCGGCCAGAGGGAGACCACCAGTCCCTGGTCTGCGATGCGGTGGGCGAGACGCCGGTGCACCGACGGGTAGACCCGGTCCGGGCCGGTGGCCACCACGGCCACGGTGCTGCCGCCGGGACCCGACAACGCGCCGTGATGAGCGGCCGCGTCGATGCCGCGCGCGAGCCCGCTGGTCACGGTGAGTCCGGCCGCCGCAAGCGCGCTGGCGAAGCGCTCGGCCGTGCGCAGACCCTGGGGCGTCGCCTCGCGGCTGCCGACCACCGCGATCTGGGGCCGGTGCAGCATCGCGGGGTCTCCGACGAGGTACAGCGCCGGTGGCGGATCGGGTAGCTGTGCCAGCAGGGGCGGGTAGCCCGGATCGTCCCGCGTCAGGATGGAATGCCGGGAATCGCGCTGCAGCCACTGGAGATCGGCGTCCACGCCGGCCTCGCGCAAGGCGACGTCCTCTCCCGCGCAGGGCGTGCCACCCGCGCCAGCCGCCGCCCAGGCCCTGGCGTCGGCCTGCAGTGCGGCTGCCGGCGTTCCAAAGGCTTCCAGGAGCCGAGCGACACGCCGCGGGCCAAGTCCGGGCGTGTGCAGCAGGCGGAGCCAGTCGCGCAGCCGTTCCCTCGGCCCTTTCTCGGTCAGCTCAGGGGTGTCGGACCTTGAACCCTTCACGGATGGGTCGGGTGGATTCGATCACGAGGCCGTAGGCGACCTTCTCGAAGGTACGGAACACCATCAGCATGCCCACCTGCTCTTCGGGCAACTGCACGACATCGTTGCGTGCGCTTACAGGGTCGACGGCGGTGCGCCCGGCCTCCCACAGCGCGAACACCTGCCCGTCGCTCACGCCCTCGCGTTCCCCGCGGTTGATCACGGCGGCCTGATACCGGCCGATCTGGCTGATCGCGTCGAAGAGCATGATCACCTGACCTTCCAGGCCCGGCGGCGGATTGCTGATGTCGAACAGCAGGTCGGGATCGTCGTCGAAACCGATCAGGCGATCGCCACGCAGGGCTTCACGTCGGCCGCTACTGATCAGTGCGGTCGCGATCTCGCCGCCGCGCAGGATCTCGGCTTCGCCGACCGGGATCGTCGCGACGCCCAGTTCCTCCCCGGTCACCGGGTCGATCAGCATGCGGTCCCTGCGCACCAGCTGGTAAAGATCGTACTGCTCGGCATCGGGTGCGTTGCGCACGTAGACCTGGTCGCCCGGGCCGAATAGTACGCGCTCGTCCTGAGCCGCCACGATGTACGGTGCCTGCGCAAGGGTCTCCTCGTCGACCACGCGCGCCCGGAACATGAAGGGCTGCAGCGCAGCGATCGGGAAGGGCTCTTCGTCCAGCGCCTCGATCCGGATGCGCGGACCGAGATCAACCATCACATGCGGACGGCCGTCGATGAAATGAATGCTGAGCACGTCGCCGGGGTAGATCAGGTGCGGGTTTCGCACCTGCGGGTTCACCAGCCAGATCTCCGACCAGTACCAGGGGTCGCGCAGGAAGACATTGGCGATGCTCCACAGCGTATCGCCCTCCTGCACCACGTACTGCGTCGGTGCGGCGGGGCGCAGTACCGGTCCCGGTGCGGGATCCGGGGCTGTTGCCGCCGGCGGTTCCGGCGCCAGCACCGGTTCCGGTGCGGCCGGTTCGGGTGCGGTCGCGCAGGCGACCAGTCCCAGCGCCAACAGGACAACGACGGCCGTGTGGCGCACGCTTGCTGCAGCCCTTGCATCCAACATCGCTTTCCCCCTGTTCATGTCCCCGTGGCGCCTGGACGATGCGTTCCATCGTCGCGCCTGCTCGCCCTGTACGGCGAATTCCTGTCATCCGCCGCTGTCTCATCGTTCGGCCCGGATACCGACACCGCAGTGTCCGTGTCCACGCCCGGTTCTCTCGTAAAATGAACCGATGACCCAATATACTGCAAATACGGCCCGGCGGCGGTATGGCACCCGCATAGAAGTTAGCAGAAAAATCGCGCCGGCACAGTATGAGAGATCGAGGTTTTAACGATGGCACTTAGAGAAATCCTTCACTTTCCGGATCCGCGCCTTCGGCTCCGTGCGCGTCCGGTGGAACAGGTGGACGATTCCGTGCGCGGATTGGTTGACGACATGTTCGAGACCATGTATGCGGCGCCCGGCATCGGGCTTGCGGCCACGCAGATCAATGTGCAGAAGAGGATTCTGGTCGCCGACGTGTCGGATGACCAGAGCGCCCCCCACTGCCTGATCAATCCCGAGATTCTGAGCCGCGATGGGGAAGAGGAGATGGACGAGGGCTGTCTGTCCGTTCCGGGTTTCTACGAAACCGTGCGCCGGGCCGAGCGGATCCGTGTGCGCGCGCTGAACCGCGACGGCGAAGCCTTCGAGATGGAGGTGGACGGCCTTCTGGCAGTCTGCATCCAGCACGAAATCGACCACCTCGACGGCAAGCTGTTCGTGGACTACCTCTCCACGCTGAAGCGCAATCGCATCCGCAAGAAGCTGGAAAAGCAGGCAGCGAGGGCGCCGTCCGGCAGTCCGGCGCTGGCCGGCTCCGCAGCCGGCCATTGATGGCCGCGGACCGGCGCATCGTCTACGCCGGAACCCCGGAGTTTGCGGTTCCCGCTCTCGAGGCGCTGATCGCCTCGGGGCGTCGGCCTGTGGCGGTGTACACGCAGCCGGATCGTCCTGCGGGGCGGGGGCGCAGGTTGACGCCGAGTCCGGTGAAGCGGGTTGCCGAGGGCGCAGGGATTCCGGTGCTGCAGCCCACCTCGCTGAAATCCGCGCAGGCACAGGCCGAACTGCAGCAGTTGGAGCCGACCGTCCTGATCGTGGCGGCGTACGGGCTGATCCTGCCCCGTGCCGTGCTGGACATCCCGGCGTCCGGGGGGTTGAACATTCACGCCTCGCTGCTACCGCGCTGGCGGGGGGCCGCGCCCATCCAGCGGGCGATCCTCGCCGGGGACGCCGAGACGGGTGTCTGCCTGATGCGCATGGAAGCGGGGTTGGACACCGGGCCCGTCTATGCCTGCGAGCACCTGCCGCTGGACGACGACCCGACCGCTTCCGTCGTTCACGACCGCCTTGCGGCAATGGGTGCCACTTTGCTGCTGGACCGTCTCGACGCGATTCTCGACGGCCGTCTGCAGCCGCAGCCGCAGCCCGAGGCAGGCGTGGTCTACGCGCACAAGATCGAGAAGGACGAGGCCTGGGCGGACTGGAACGAGCCGGCGGTCCAGATCGGTCGCCGCGTGCGTGCCTTCGACCCCTGGCCGGTTGCGCAGACCCGCTTCGGTGACCGGGTCCTGCGGATTCACCGCGCAAAAGTGCTGGGGACGCCTGTGGAAGGGGCCGTCGCTCCGGGTACGATCGTCGCGACCGGACCGGGCGGTGTCGACGTCGCCACCGGCGAGGGTCTGCTGCGGCTGCTGGTGGTGCAGCTGCCGGGGCGCAAGCCGATACCCGCGAGTGCCTGGGCACACGGTGAAGTGCTGCCCGGTCGCCGGCTTGGAGACGGCGGGTGAGAGGCGGGCGGACCGGCTGGATTCCGCGCCGGCAGTGCCTCGCGGCCCTGAGCCGGGTGATCCTGAAGGGCGAGTCCCTGACCGTGGCGCTGGCAGACGAGACCCGTGACCTGCCGGCGCGCGAAGCCGCGTGGAGCCGCGCGCTGGCCTACGCGACCGTGCGCTGGTACATCCGCCTGGAGGCGATGGTCGAGGGCATGCTGGAACGGCCGCTGAAGCCGCGGGACGCAGTGATCCGCGTTCTGCTGTGCCAGGGACTGGCCGAGATCTTTCACTTCGGCACACCGGACCACGCGGCCGTACGGGAGACGGCAGAGCTTGCCCGCACCGTGCAGCGACCGGGCTCCGTGGGGCTGGTGAACGCACTGCTCCGGCGCGCGCTGCGCGAGCGCGAGGAACTGACGGTGGTGATGGATCGCAGCCCGGTCTCGCGCCATGCCTGTCCGTCATGGCTGATCGCCGGGATCCGCGATGCCTTCCCCGACCAGTGGGAGGCGGTGCTGCAGGCCTCCACCGACCCGGCGCCGATGACCCTGCGGGTGAATCTCGCGCGGATCTCGCGTGAGGAGCTGCGGGAACGGCTGATGCAGCAGGGCTGTGCCGCAGAGCCGCATCCGCTGGTGCCCTGCGCGCTGACCCTGGCCGAGCCGATGGATGTGCAGGATCTTCCCGGTTTCGCCGAGGGTCTGGTCTCGGTGCAGGATGCGGCGGCGCAGTGGGCGGCCTTGCTATTGGCCCCGCGGGCCGGAGACCGGGTGCTGGACGCCTGCGCGGCGCCCGGCGGCAAGACGGGGCACCTGCTCGAGTGTGCCGGTGGCGAGCTGGACCTGCTCGCGCTGGACGTCGACGGCGGCCGTCTCGGCCTGGTACGCGACAACCTGCGCCGGTTGGGTTACCCGGTGCGCATGCAGATCGGCGATCTTGCCGATCCGGAGGTCTGGTGGGACGGGCAGCCCTTCGATGCGATCCTGCTCGACGTCCCCTGCTCCGCGACCGGCGTGATCCGCCGGCATCCCGATATCAAGCTGCTGCGGCGCCCGGGAGACATTGCCGACCTCGCCGTGCGTCAGGGTGAGCTGCTCACGGCCGCCTGGGGCCTGCTGCGATCCGGAGGGCGGCTGCTGTACGCGACGTGTTCGCTGCTGCGCGCGGAGAACGAGGCGGTGGTCCAGGCCTGGCTGGCCGGGAACCCCAATGCCCGCGCCGTCGCGCTGGA
Organism: Thioalkalivibrio sp.; assembly: GCA_007119005.1. Lineage (GTDB taxonomy): Bacteria > Pseudomonadota > Gammaproteobacteria > Ectothiorhodospirales > Ectothiorhodospiraceae > Thioalkalivibrio. The sequence goes on along the minus strand of SKQM01000131.1, from coordinate 2,088 downwards.
TTTTCCCGGCGGCATCGATCGCGAGGTGGGTCGGGCCATCGCCCTCGGAACCTCGGGCATGGATGGCTTCTTCTATGCGCTGCTCGAACGGCAGGACTGACCCGGTGCGCGCGCTGTTCGCGGGACTGCTCGCCTTGATGCTGCTGCTGCCATCGGCGACGATGGCAGCCGAGATCCGGCACGCCGATCACATCTGGCAGGACGAGCACCGGCTGCTGGTGCGCGTGCAGCTGGACATGGACCTGCCCGAGGTACTGCTCGACGCGCTGGCGAACGGGGTGGGCGTGGATTTCGTCTCCGAGGTGCGGCTGGAGTACCGGCGCGGGATCATCGGTGAGCGCACGGTCATGGCGCAGACCCGGGCCGTGCGTCTCGAGTACTACGCGCTCAGCCGGCACTACGCGGTGACCGATCTCCAGCGGCAGAAGATCGAGCTCGCGCCGACCCTGGGTGATGCACTCGAGGTCCTGGCGCGACGCCTCGGGCGCGTGGTGCTGGACCTGGACCGCGCTTCTTTGCGTCCCGGGCGCGATTACACGCTGGCCACGCGGGTGCTGGTGGATCACGCGGCACTGCCGCTGCCTTTGCAATGGGATGCGCGGCTGCGCGGCGCCTACGTGACACGACTGGGGTGGTATCGGTGGTCTTTGGACTGAGGCGTTTCCCCTGGGGCCTGCTGGGCATGGTCCTGCTGTTCCTGCTGCTGCTGGCCTCGCTGGTGGTGATGGGGGACGCGGCGCAGAACCAGGCGCGTTTCGAGCAGCTGTTCCTGTGGCTGCTGGCCTTCCACGGGCTGGTCCTGGTCGCGCTGGGTACGTTGATCGTCTACCAGTTTTCGCGGCTGATCGTGCAGTTTCGGGACGGTGTGCCCGGAAGCCGGCTCACGCTGCGACTGGTGGCCGGTTTCATGCTGGTCGCGGTCTTGCCGGTGACGGTGGTGTACTACTTTTCCTTCAAGTTTCTGAACGAGGGCGTGGATTCCTGGTTCGACGTCCGGGTCGAGGGGGCGCTGGAGGATGCGCTGGAGCTGTCGCGTTCGTCGCTGGATCTGCGGGTGCGGCAGCTGGCGCGGGAGACGCAGGAGATCATGGGTCAGCTGCAGGATCTCTCGGAGACGCTGGTACCGCTGGCCCTGAACGATGTGCGTGCCCAGATGGGTGCACAGGAGCTGACGCTGGTCGGCGCGAACAACCGGATCATCGCCTCCAGTACCGACAGCCCGGTACGCCGGCTGCCCACGCCGCCGGGATCCGACGTGCTGCTGCGCATGAGCCCCGGGCAGCCCTTCACGCGTCTCGAGCCACAGGCGGATGGCAGTCTCGTGATCCGGGTGGTCGCGACCGCGGGCAACCGCCGGCCGGGCGCGGACAGCCGCATCCTGCAGGGGGTTTATCCGGTCGATCCGCGCATGAGCGCACTGGCGGTGCGGGTGCAGGACGCGTTCGTCGACTACCGCGAGTTCGCCTACCTGCGCGGACCGATCAAGCAGGGCTTCATCTTCACCATGTCCCTGGCGCTGGCGATTTCGCTGATGGCGGCGCTCTGGGCGGGGCTGCTGGTCGCGCGTCGCCTGGTGCGGCCGGTGACCGACCTCGCCGAAGGCACCCGGCTGGTCGCTTCCGGCGACTACAGCACCCGGCTCGCGGTCAGCCGTGACGACGAGCTCGGGTTCCTGGTGCGTTCGTTCAACGCAATGACCCGAACCTTGAGTGAGGCGCGGCAGGAGGCCGAGCGCAACCGCCGGCTTCTCGATGCCGAGCGCGCCTACCTGGAGAGCGTGCTGCAGCACCTGCGCTCCGGGGTGCTGGCACTCGATGGCAGCCTGCGCCTGCGCACCGCGAATACCGCGGCCTGCCAGATCCTGGAATGCGACCTGTGGGCCGGGCACAACCGCTTCCTGTCCGAGTACGACGGCGAGTGTTCGCTGGTCGCCCAGTTCTTCGACGCGATCAGCGATGCCCTGAACCGGCGCGACGAAGTGTGGTCACGCGAGGTCGTGGTTTTCACGAGGACGGGCCGCAAGGTGCTGATGACCCGGGCCGTCTGGCTGCCGAACCCGGGCAACAACCGCGGGCTGCACGCAATCGT
>SKQM01000026.1 GCA_007119005.1 Thioalkalivibrio sp. | reverse complement strand
TTCAGCCGCAGTGCGGTCAGCACGTCCTGCAGTGCGCGGCGCCCGCGCACGTGCATCAGCACGTCCCCGCAGGCAATGACCGGGATTCCGGTTTCCGCGCTGAGCCGCATGGCCCGCGCCCGCAGCGCCGCGTCGCCGGGGCCGCGTGCGAAGGTGACCGCAAGATGCAAGCGTTCCGCCGGGACCACCTGACCCAGCCACTGCGCCCAATGGCGATCGTGAGCCGGCCCGGCATCGGCCTCGATGTGCCACAGCAACTCGCATCCGGGCAGCCTGGTCCACTCCGGCCGCAGCAGGTCCTCTGTCCCGAGGCGGTACTCTCCCTTGCGTACCGCCCGGCGGGCGTGGGTGATCAGGCGGCACAGCGTCCGGTAGCCGTCGAGTGAACGGGCCAGCAGGGTCAGGCGCGGCCCGTCGTGCAGGCGCAGGCCCGTGCCGACGATGAGGTGCAGCCCGGTCTCCTCGGCTGCCTGGTGCGCACGGACCACGCCCGCGAGTGAACACTCGTCGGTGAGCGCCAGCGCCTGGTAACCCAGTGCCGCCGCCTGCCGCACCAGTTCCTCAGGGTGCGAGGCACCACGCAGGAAGCTGAAGTTGCTACAGCAGGTCAGTTCGGCGTAGGCCGGGTCTGTGTCGGGTGCGTCCGCCATGAATACTGTTCATTTAAACAGTATTCATGGCGGGAGACAATTTCTCCAACCGGCGCCGGATGCAGGACGTCAGTCCTGTGCGTACCGTTCCACGAAGGCGCAACGCCGGATCGGTAGCCAGCCCGGGGGGTCGTAGTGGCGCTCGAGCACCTCGGCGATCACGGTTTCCCGGTAGGCCTCGTAATCGAACCCGCTGCCCTCGAGCACCGTGAAGCCGGCACCGTACACCTCGATCCGGTGGGATCGGACCTGCCCGAAAAGCGGCCTGTATTCATCGATGTCCGCGGTTTCGCGGCGGATCAGGATATACAGCGTTTCGCCTTCCAGCGCATGGAAATCGGTGAGCAGGTCGTCCTGGCGGCCGTAGCGGGAACCGCCGCCGAATACCCCGACGTGCCGGCGCCCGTGATACGCGAGTAGCGCGGAGCGGGAATAGCTGCCGGTCATGAACCGCCCTTCAGGATCGAGCGCGAACAGTTCCCGCGCGACTTCGCCGGCCTTCAGGTTGATCACGGCCGACGCGTAGCGCGGGTGCCCCGAAAGCCACTCGATCGGAGCCAGCGAGAGCCCGCCCAGCGCCGCGGTCTGCAGCAGCGCGAAATACGCCATCCAGCGCAGGCTGCGGCGCAGCTCGCCATCCGCGAGCACCATCGCGAGCACCAGCGGCAGCGCACCGAACGGAGCCACCCAGTGCAGCCCGGCGCTCTTGAACGGCGCCAGCAGCAGGAGCAGGCCAAGCGGCACCAGACCGGCGACCGCCCAGAGCCGGTGCGGCTGCCCCTGCAGTCGCTCCCGCAGATCCCGCCGCCGTCGCCAGACGAACCACAACAGCCAGGGTGTGTAGAAATACGCCAGCACCAGCAGGTAGGTCGCGAGGTTCAGCGCGTCGAAGCCGCCATCCTGCGCGCGGCTGACGAAGTTGAACAGGATGTTGTAGCCGCAGTGGTTCCAGTTCCAGTACAGGTTGATGAGGAAGAAGGGCAGAGAACCCGCGACCAGGTAGAACAGTACCCGCCAGCGGCCTCGGTCCCAGAACAGGAAGTAGACGGCGTAGGCGAGGGCCAGCAACCCGGCGAGGTATTTCGACAGCAGCGCGAGCCCGAGCAGTACACCGGCCAGCAGGTAGCCTGCGCGACTCCCGGCCGCGAGCGCACGGTGCAGCACGTAGGCCGACAGCAGGCTGAACAGAATCAGCGGCGTGTCAGTGCTGCTGATCAGTCCGATCGTGAACAGCGGCAGGAACAGGCCGAGCAGCCCCAGCAGCCGCGCCCGCTCCGGGTCCTCGTGACGGAACAGCAGGTAAAGCAGCAGGCCCGGCACCAGGGAGACCAGCAGCGCCGGCATCCGGAGCCACAGCGGGTGGTCGCCCCAGGGCAGCAGGGCCGCGAGCCACCAGCCGATCATCGGCGGGTGATCGTAGTAGCCCAGGGCCGGGTTCCGGCCCCAGACCACGAAATAGGCTTCGTCCCCAGTGAGCGGCAGCACGGCCGCGAGAGCCAGACGCAGGCCCAGCGCCAGAGCGACGAGCCACAGCGCCTGCCTTGCGGTCACAGCGACAGTCTTTTGAAGACCCGTTCCGGGGTCAGGCGGATCACCCACATGATCGGGCGCCAGAACCAAGGCAGGTAGACGACCTCGCCACCGCCACGGTAGGCACGCACGATGCCCCGGGCGACGCGCTCGGGGCGGACCCAGAGCGGACCCTGGCGATCGAAGTCCTGGGTCATCGGCGTGATCACGAAGCCGGGCTTGAACGTGATCACGCGTACGCCCTTGTCGTGCAGCCGGTTGCGCAGACCCTGCAGAAACAGTCCCAGCATGCCCTTGGCCGCACCGTAGACGTAGTTACTCTTGCGGCCGCGGTCGCCGGCAACGGAACCGATGACCCCGATGGTGCCGGAACCCCGCGCCTCGAAGTCGTTCGCAATCGCGGTGAGCAGGGCCATTGCGCTGAGCGCGTTCACCCGCACTTCACGCAGCATCGTCTCGGGATCGGCCTCGCAGCGTCCCTGGTCCGGGAGGCTGCCGTGGGCAATCAGCACGGCGTCGAGGTCCGCAAACTGCTCCGACAAGGACTTCCACAGGGTCGGCAAGCCCTCCAGTGCGGCCAGATCGGCTGCGACCGCGTCCACCTCGGCCAGACCGCCGGCACGCAGACTCAGGTCATCATTCAGCATGCGCAGGCGCTCTGCGTTGCGGGCCACCAGCACCAGATGCACGCCGCGCGCGAGCCAGAGCCGTGCAGCCTCGGTGGCGATGCGCGAGGTCGCGCCGAAGATCACGATGCGTCGGGGTGCTGCACTCATGGGTTCATCCTGCGCCAGAAGGTGGAGGAAAAGGCGGGGTCCACGAATCCCGTGAAACGTTCCCACTGCGGGAAGCCCCGCCGGAACATGGTCACGGACATCCGCGCGTCCTTGCCGGGGTACAGCGCCCCGCCGGCGGCGGAGACGACGTCGTCGAGGTCACTGAACAGGCGCTGGGTCCGACTGCCGTGGTTGGAGAAGTCCAGTGCCAGCGTGACGCCCGGGCGCGGGAACGACAGCATGCCCGGAGAGGGCCGGTCGCCGAAGGTCTTCAGTACAGCCAGGAACGAACCCTGCCCGCTGGCGGCGATGCGCTTGAGCAGGGTGCGGATTCCATCGCGCGCGTTCGCGGGCGGGAGTACGCACTGGTACTGGTAAAAGCCCCTGCGCCCGTAGATCCGGTTCCAGTCGCGTACGCCGTCGAGGGGGAAG
>SKQM01000098.1 GCA_007119005.1 Thioalkalivibrio sp. | reverse complement strand
GCGGCGGGCCGCCTCGACCGCGACAGCGAGGGCCTCGTGGTGCTCACCGACGACGGCCGCCTGCAGGCCCGGCTCAGCGATCCAAGGCACCACACCAGCAAGACCTACTGGGTCGAGGTAGAGGGAGTTCCCGCAAACGGGGCGTTGCAGGCGCTGCGGGAAGGAGTCGAGCTGCGCGACGGTCTGACCCGGCCCGCCCGGGTCGAACCGATCGATCCACCCGAGATCTGGCCACGCGACCCGCCCGTGCGTGTGCGCCGCCACATCCCCACCCAGTGGCTCGCGCTCACCCTCACCGAGGGCCGAAACCGGCAGGTCCGCCGCATGACCGCGGCGGTGGGACACCCGACCCTGCGCCTGATCCGCTACCGTGTCGCCTCCTGGACCCTCGACGGCCTTGCGCCGGGGCACTACCTGCAGATCGACCCATAGCCGCATCGAGGATTCGAAAAAATTCCTCAGGTTCCCATTGCAGTAGCCGCCATTGTTAAGGAACATAGAGAGAATCGAAGACCTGCCCCCCCTGGAAGGAGTTGGTGAAATGCGCCTTGGCATCATGGCCTGCGGAGTCCTCTGTCTCGTGCTCGCCAGCACCCTCCACGCCCGCCCGGACACTCCGGAGAGTAGCTTCAGCTTCGAGCGAGGGCTGTTCCTGCTCGCCGAACGCGCGCTGAGAAACAACGACGACCGCGCCTTCCAGACGACCCGGCAGGTGCTTACCGGCTATCCGTTGCTGCAATATCTCGACTACCGCCGCCTCGCGCGCAACCTCAGTGCCGCGGACCCGGAAGACGTCGCGGCGTTCCTCGACGCCTACGGCGACGGCCCGCTGGCCCGCCTGCTGCGCAACAGCTACCTCGACCACCTGGCGAAGGAGAAGCGCTGGCGGCCGTTCCTGCGCTTCGCCGCCTACGAGGGGCCGCTGTCCACCGAGTTGACCTGCTTCCAGAAGCAGGCGCTGCTCGAGACCGGCCAGCGTCAGCAGGCCCTGGCCGACGTGGAGGCCCTGTGGCTGCACGGCCGTTCCCAGCCGAATGCCTGCGACCCGGTGTTCAACGCCTGGCGCGCCGACGGCCGACTGACCACCGACCTGGCCTGGCAGCGGCTGGAACTCGCGATGGAGGCCGATCAGACCAGCCTGGCCCGCTACCTTAGACGCTATCTCTCCGCGGCAGACCGTCCCTGGGCGGACCGCTGGCTGGAACTGGAGGCCAACCCGGAGCAGGTCACCCGCACCGGTTTCCGGGCCGGGGATCACCACGCCGCCGGGCACATGCTGGAGCGTGGCTTCCTGCGCCTGATCCGACGCAGCCCGGAGGGTGCGCTGTCCGCGTGGAACGCGCACGGACAGAGCCTCGGGCTGGATGCGGAGCAGCAGGCGCGGATCCAGCATGCGCTGGCGCTGCGGCTCGCGGTTCGCGGAATGCCGGAGGCCCTGCCCTTCATGGCCTCCCTCCCGGATGCCGTGTTCGACGATCAGTTGCGGCAGTGGCAACTGCGCTCCGGACTCCGCGACCGGGACTGGAACACCGTGATCGCAGCGGTCGACGGCATGTCTTCAGAAACCGGCGCCGACGCCCAGTGGCAGTACTGGCGGGCCCGTGGACTCGAACAGGTCGGACGCCCCGACGAGGCGCAGCACGCCTTCCGCCTGGCCGCGCGCGAGCGCAACTTCCACGGCTTCCTCGCCGCCGACCGGCTGGGCCAGCCCTACCGCATCGGCCACGAGCCGCTCGCGGTGCCGGCGGAATTGAAGCAGCAGGTCGCGGAGATTCCGGCGCTGCGGCGCATGCGCGAACTGGTGCTGCTCGAACGCTTCACCGAAGCGCGCCGCGAGTGGACCCACATGATCAATGACCTGTCGCCACGGGAGCAGGAGGCGGCTGCAAGCCTGTTCGCCGACTGGGGTTGGCACGACCGGGCGATCTTCACCGTCGCGCGTGCCCGCAACTGGGGCGACATCGACCTGCGCTTCCCGCTGGCCTTCACCGACCTGATCCTCGATGGCGCCCGTAACCAGGAGATCGACCCGGCCTGGGCGATGGCCATCGCCCGGCAGGAGAGTGCGTTCCTGCACGACGTGCGCTCCAGCGCCGGCGCGCTGGGCATCATGCAGATCATGCCGGCCACCGGCCGCTCGGTCGCCAATGCCGCTGGGGTACAGATCCGCAACGACAGCGACATCCTGAACCCGGCCAACAACACCCGGCTGGGAACCTACTACCTGCGCCGGAACCTCGACAACTTCGGCGGCCACAGCATGCTGTCCACCGCCGCCTACAATGCCGGCGCGCACCGCGTGCGCAGCTGGCTGCCGCAGCAGGGCTACGTGGACCCTGACATCTGGGCCGAACTGATCCCCTTCCACGAGACGCGCGACTACGTGCAGCGGGTCTTCGCCTACCGCGTGATCTACGCGGTCCGGCTCGGCATCACGCCGCCGTCGCTGAACACGCTGCTGTTCCCGGTCACCCCGCAGGATCGGCTCGCGCAGGCACGCGAGACGCACCTCGCGCGGCTCGGCCTGTACGGCCCGGTGCAGCTCGCCACCAGCGAGTTCTGCGACGCCCCCGGCTACACTGTCGAGACCTGCCTGTAGGCGTCACGGCGACGACGCGTTCCGCCGCATGGAACCCTGGATCGACACGGTCTGCCAGGCCATCGGCGACCAGACCGGGAAGCCATTCCTGCCGGCCGGCAGCGCCGGGGTTGGTGGCGGATCGATCAGCCAGGGATTCCGGCTGACCGGCCGCGACGGACGACGCTTCTTCGTCAAGCGCAACCACCGGCGCCATCGGGCGATGTTTGTGGCCGAGGGCGCAGGACTCGCCGAACTGGCGCAATGTGCGGAACTCCGGATTCCCGTGTCCGTCGCGCTCGCCGACCACGGCGACGCCTGCTTCCTGGTTCTGGAACACCTCGAACTGGGCGGGCGCCCCGACGGCGCGCGGCTCGGCCGCGGCGTCGCCGCGCTGCACGCGATCCATGGCGCGCATTTCGGCTGGAAGCAGGACACATACATCGGCAGCACCCCCCAGCCCAACCCTCCGGAGCGGGACTGGAAGGTCTTCTACCGCGAGCACCGTCTGGCCTTCCAGCGCCGCCTCGCGAGGGACAATGGCGCCGGCCGCGGCCTGATCGACGTGGTGGCCAGGGTGGAGGCGGAACTGGATGGATTGCTCGACGGGCACGACCCGGCGCCTTCGCTGCTGCACGGGGATCTGTGGAGCGGCAACTGGGGATTCGTCAGTGACGGCACGCCCACGCTGTTCGACCCGGCGGTGTATTACGGCGACCGCGAGGCCGACCTGGCGATGATGGAGCTGTTCGGGCACCCGGGAGCGGACTTCTTTGCCGCCTACAGCGAATACCAGCCGCTGGATCACGGCTATCCGCTGCGGCGCGAGCT
>SKQM01000149.1 GCA_007119005.1 Thioalkalivibrio sp. | reverse complement strand
GGCAGTACGAGCGGCTGGTCGAGGTCTTTCGCGCCCACGACATCGGATATTTCTTCTACAACGGCGGTGGCGGTTCGATGGACACTGCGCTCAAGGTCGCGCGCATCGGGGACCTGATGGGTTATCCGATCACCGCGGTTGGCGTGCCGAAGACCATCGACAACGATCTCGACGCCACCGACACCAGCCCCGGATTCGGTTCCGCGGCCAAGTTCATCGCCACCGTGGTGCGCGAGGCCAGTCTCGACGTCGAGTCGATGCACACGAGTTCGACCAAGGTCTTCATCCTCGAGGTGATGGGGCGGCACGCCGGCTGGCTGGCGGCCGCGGCGGCACTGGCCCAGGAGTACGACGGCCAGCCGCCGATGCTGATCCTGTTTGCGGAGATCCCCTTCGACGAGGCGGATTTCCTGAACAACCTGCAGCTGGCGATCGAGCGTCACGGCTACTGCGTGGTCGTGGTTTCGGAGGGCCTGAAGCAGGCCGACGGTTCGCTGTTCGCGGTGGCCCAGAGCCACAACGTCTACGCCTACACCCAGCTTGGCGGTGCCGCGCCGCGGCTTGCGGAGATCATCAAGAAGAGCACCGGGCACAAGCTGCACTGGTCGGTAGTGGACTACATCCAGCGCGCCGCACGCCACCTCGCGTCGCGTGCCGACGTCGAGCAGGCCTACGCGGTCGGCAAGGCCGCGGTCGAAGGCGTGGTGGCCGGGCACCACAGCTTCATGCCCGTGATCCTGCGCGAATCCAGTGTTCCCTATCGCTGGACGATCAGCCGGGTGCCGCTGGAACGGGTCGCGAACATCGAGCGCGGCATGCCGCGGGAGTTCATTACGCCCGACGGCTACGGCATCACCCAGGCCTGCCGCGACTACCTGCGGCCGCTGATCGAAGGCGAAGACTACCCGCCATTCGAGCACGGTCTGCCCTGCTACTCGCGCATCCGCGGCGTGCTGCTCCCGAAGCGCTGTCCGGAGTTCCGGATGCACGGGGACTGAGCCGGCAGCCTTCTTTATGCCCGGCCGTGTTTGGGTCAAGATACCGGCAAGCTGCGATCGGTCAGTAGCGCTTACGCCGCGCCCGGTGACATCGCGGGTGGCCGAATACACCAGAGGAGACCATGATAATGAAAGCAAACCGACATACCTCGAGGACCCTGGGCTTTCTTTTCGCGCTGTTGCTGACGCTGCTGCCCGCGAGTCCGCTGATGGCTGGGATGCTCGACACGGGTGCGTTGCTCCACGCCGCGACCGCGGGCGCCGAAAGGGCTGCACTGGTGCAGCGCCTGGATGCTACAGACGTACGGGATGCCCTGGCACGCATGGGCGTCGACCCGGCTGATGCCGAGGCCCGGGTCGCGCGGCTGACTGACGCCGAGGTCGCCGATCTGAACGCCCGTCTCGACCAATTGCCCGCTGGTGCCGGCGCGCTGGAGGCCGTGCTGATCGTGTTCCTGATCTTCGTGATCACGGACGCCATCGGATGGACCAACATCTTTGCCTTCGTGAAACCCGCACGCTGACGGGTGTCCCCGCTGGCGGCATGCGCGCAGTCCGCCCGACCCGGTCGGCTGCGCGTCCAGTGTTTCCTGCTGGTCGCGCTGGCCGTGGCGGTTCTGTCGGGCTGCGCGACCGCACCGCAGTCGACACGGCTGGCCTCAGCCTCCCCGGCCGGCTTGCCCGAGCGCGTCGAGCTGACCGAAACCCCGTTCTTCCCGCAGGAGGCCTACCAGTGCGGTCCGGCCGCGCTGGCGACGGTGCTGGTCTGGCAAGGGCTGGAGGTTGACCCCGAGGATCTCGTCGCCGAGGTCTACGTTCCGGAGCGCCGCGGCAGCCTGCAGGCGGAAATGCGCGCGGCGGCCCGGGCGCGCGGGCTGGTGGCCTATCGCCTGCAACCGGAACTGGCGGATATCCTCGCGGAGGTCGCCGCGGGCAACCCCGTGCTGGTGTTCCAGAACCTCGGGCTGGGCTTTGCGCCGCGCTGGCATTACGCGGTCGTGATCGGCTATGACCTTGCTGCCGGGGAGCTGGTGCTGCGCAGCGGCGTCATCGAGCGGCACGTGAACGAACTGTCCCGATTCGAGCGGACCTGGGCGCGGGGCGAACGCTGGGCCTTCGTCGCCGTGCCGCCGGACCGGCTGCCGGCCACCGCGGAGCCGCTGTCCTGGCTGCGGGCGGTGAACGAACTGGAGCAGACCGGGATGCTCGATGCGGCGCAGGCAGGTTATCGGTCCGCGATCGGGCGCTGGCCCGACCAGCACGTTGGCTATCTCGGTCTGGCCAACGTCCACTTCGCCGCGGGCGGTTTCGGACCAGCCGAGGCAGCGCTGCGCGACCTGCTGCGGCGGCAACCCGAGCGGCACGAGGCCTGGAACAACCTTGCCCACGTGCTGGCGGCGCGACAGTGCGGTCGCCAGGCCCGCGCGGCGGCGGGCTGCGCGGTGGCGCTGGCGCCTGACGCGGCGGTCTATCAGCGCACGGCCCGTACCATGGCCGCAGCGGAGGCCACGGGTACCGACTGCCGGCCGACGCCGCCCTGTCCCGCCTTCGGCCAGCGCGTGGGGCTCGACTCCCGTTAACGTGGAAGCCGCGCGTTTCTCCCCTCTCGCGCAAGCGGGGGTCGATCGGCAGGGGCGGCTGTACGTGCCATGACAGTTGACCTGGCGGCGGACCGTTGCCGGTCTGTCCGTCTGGTTGATTTGGGTTAAGCTGCGCGCTGAACGCGAAACGCCCTGTCCCCAGCCCTTCCCCGCGACCGGGAGAGGGGCGGTTGGGCGCGTCATCCATCTTCGACGGACCCATCCTGCCTGCGCCATGCAACTGACCGCGATCTACCCCGGAACCTTCGACCCCATCACCCACGGCCACGCCGACATCGTGCGCCGGGCCTCGCGCCTGTTCGGGCGCATCGTGGTGGCGGTGGCGGAGAGCCCGAAAAAGGAACCGTCGTTTTCGCTGGACGACCGGGTTGGGCTGGCTCGGGCCGCCCTTGCTGATCTCGCCAACGTGGAGGTGCTGGGCTTCGACATGCTGCTGGCGCGCTTCGCCCGGGAGCAGGGCGCCACCGTGATCCTGCGTGGCCTGCGCGCGGTCTCCGATTTCGAGCACGAGTTCCAGCTGGCCGCGATGAACCGGCAGCTGGCCCCGGAGGTCGAGACCATGTTCCTGACCCCGGCGGAGGAGTACAGCTTTGTGTCCTCCAGTCTGGTGCGGGAAATCGCCCGCCTGGGGGGAGACGTCTCAAACTTCGTCAGTCCGGCCGTTGTCCGAGCGCTGGCCGAACGCTACGCCAACCACTGATCCGCCGCACGGCGCGCCGTCGACAAACGATCCCGAGGTGCATCCATGGCCCTGATGATTACCGACGAATGCATCAACTGCGATGTCTGCGAGCCCGAGTGCCCGAACAGCGCCATCTCCCCGGGCG
>SKQM01000222.1 GCA_007119005.1 Thioalkalivibrio sp. | reverse complement strand
CCCTCCAGCCGCAGCCGGCCGGCCTCCTTGCAACCCTGTTCGCCCTTGTAGGCGATGAAGTCTTCGAAGGCCATGGTTTCGGCGCGAATGAAGCCGCGCTCGAAATCGGTATGGATCACACCGGCGGCCTGCGGCGCGGTGAAACCCGCGGTTATGGTCCAGGCGCGCACTTCTTTCTTGCCGGCGGTGAAATAGGTTCTCAGCCCCAGCAGCTCGTAGCCGGTGCGAATCACCCGGTTCAGGCCCGGCTCGTCCAGCCCGTACTCCTTTAAGAATTCGGCCTGGTCCTCCGGCTCCAGCCCGGCCAGTTCGGCTTCGATAGCGGCGCAGACGGCGACCACCTCGGCGCCCTCGGCGGCCGCCAATTGCCGGACCTGATCCAGCAGCGGATTGTCGCCGAAGCCATCCTCGGCGACGTTGGCGATGTACATCAGCGGCTTCGCGGTCAGCAGGTGCAGGTCGCTCAGCAGATCGAGCGCGTCCGCGGAGAGAGCCTGGGCGCGCACCGGAGTGCCCTTGTCCAGCGCCGCCGCGACGCGTTCGGCAATCTCCAGCCGCGCAACCGCCTCCTTGTCCTGCGACTTCGCGGCCCGGGTCAGCCGGCTGATCGCGCGGGAAACCGTTTCCAGGTCGGCCAGAGCCAGTTCGGTGCCGATGGTTTCGATGTCCGACAGCGGATCCACTCGACCGGAGACATGAACCACGTCGTCATCCTCGAAACAGCGCACGACCTGCGCGATCGCGTCGGTCTCGCGGATATGGGCGAGAAACTGGTTGCCCAGACCCTCGCCCTGCGCCGCCCCCGCGACCAGCCCCGCGATGTCGACGAATTCCACGGTGGTCGGCAGCACACGCTGCGGCTTCACGATCGCCGCCAGCGCATCCAGCCGCGGATCGGGTACCTCGACCACGCCGACATTCGGGTCGATCGTGCAGAACGGGTAGTTCTCCGCCGCGATCGCCGCCCGGGTCAGCGCATTGAACAAAGTGGACTTGCCCACATTGGGCAACCCCACGATCCCGCACTTGAGACTCATGTTTCATCCTCTCCGTCCGGCGCCGCCGGCGCATGCAGTCGCCGCACGGCCTGATCCCAGTTGCCTGCAACGAGATCACCCACCGATTCCAGCGCCGCGTCGATCGCCCTGCGCATCGCCATCTCCTCGTCGCGGCTGGGCCGCTCCAGAACGTAGCCGATCACCGCATCGCGGACACCCGGGTGACCGATGCCAATGCGCAGGCGGGCATAGTCGGCTCCGAGATGGCGGTGCAGATCACGCAGTCCGTTGTGGCCACCGTGACCGCCCCCGCTCTTCAGGCGCACGGTACCGACCGGCAGGTCGAGATCGTCGTGGACGATCAGGATGTCCGGTGCCGGAATCCGGTGAAAGGCCGCAAGCTTCTGCACCGCGCCACCGCTCTTGTTCATGAAGGTCAGCGGCTTCTGCAGCAGACAGGTCACGGCCCCTATCACGCACCGCGCGACCTCGCCCTCGAAGCGGGATTCCGCACGGAACAGGCTGCCGCGATCCGCCGCAAGGCGGTCCACAAACCAGAAACCCGCGTTATGTCGGGTGTCGGCATAACGCGGGCCTGGATTACCCAACCCAACGATCAGGCGTATCGGCATGTCTTCGCAGGAGTTCGCGAAGGAGCGAAGGGTCAGTCCCCGAGCCCCAGGCCCTCGATGCCCGACTCGCCCTCTTCCTCTTCAGCCTTCTCGCCGCGCGGCAACAGCACGCTGACCACCGCGGTGTCGTGACCCTCGTGCGCCAGCGCCACGACCGTCACACCGGCGGGCAGTACGAGTTCGGACAGGTGCACCGACTCGCCGACGCCGAGTTGCGCCACGTCCACCTCGATCGCCTCCGGGAGATCCGCCGGCAGACACTCGACCTCCACCTCGTTCAGCTGCCGGTTGATCATCCCGCCGCCGGTCTTCACTCCCTTGCAGATCTCCTCGTTCACGAGGTGCACCGGGACGTGAACGCGGATCGTCTCGTCGGCGCTCACCCGTTGCAGGTCGATGTGGACCAGCGTGGGCTTGAACGGATGACGCTGCAGATCCCGGAGGATCGCCCGCTCCGACTTGCCTTCCAGGTTAACGGTCAGGATGTGGGAGTAGAAGGCTTCGTTCTTGAGGTTCAGCAGAATGGCGTTGTGATCCAGCGTGATCGCCACGGGATCCCTGTGCCCCCCGTACAGAATGCCGGGCAGCTTGCCCGCGCGACGCAGGCGGCGGCTCGCACCCGATCCCTGATCCACGCGCGGTTCGGCTTCAATGACAAAATCCAGACTCATGATCGTTCTCTCCAAAATGAATACGCCTCATCCGCGACCAGATGAGGCGCCAGCAGGGGCCGGGGCCCGTCGATGCCGCCCGTCCGGGCGGCGTTGCAGGGTCAGTCGACAAACAGCGAGCTGACCGATTCCTCGGTGTTGATGCGCCGAATGGTCTCCGCCAGCATCTCCGCCACGGACAGCCGGCGGATGCGGCTGCAGGCCTGGGCGTTCGGCTGCAGTGGCAGCGTGTCGGTCACCACGAGCTCATCAAGCATCGAACCCTCTATGTTAGCAACAGCTGGGCCGGAAAGCACGGCGTGCGTCGCGTAGGCGTAGACCTTCTTCGCCCCGTGTTCCTTCAGCGCACGCGCCGCCTGGCAAAGGGTTCCGGCGGTATCCACCATGTCGTCGATGATCACGCAGCACTGGTCCTCGACATCCCCGATGATGTGCATCACCTGCGACTCGTTGGCCCGTGGCCGGCGTTTGTCGATGATCGCAAGATCGGCGTCGTCGAGACGCTTGGCGATCGCCCGCGCGCGCACCACGCCGCCCACGTCGGGCGAGACCACGGTCACGTCGCCGGCCTCGCGACGCCAGATGTCACCAAGCAGGATCGGGGAAGCGTAGATGTTGTCCACCGGCACGTTGAAAAAGCCCCGGACCTGGTCTGCGTGCACGTCGATGGTCAGCACCCGGTCCGCGCCCACCGATTCGATCATGTTGGCCACGACCTTGGCGGAGATCGGCACCCGCGCGGAACGCACCCGGCGGTCCTGACGGGCGTAGCCGAAATAGGGAATCACGGTGGTGATGCGACCTGCGGACGCCCGTCGCAGCGCGTCCACCATGATCAACAGCTCCATGATGTTGTCGTTGGTCGGCCGCCCGGTGGGCTGGATCACGAAGACATCGCGCCCGCGCACATTCTCGAGGATCTCGACCTGCACCTCGCCGTCGCTGAAGCGCCCGACGGTCGCCTTGCCCAGGCGCAGGTCGAGATGCTCGGCGACCCGCTGCGCGAGCTGCGGGTTCGCGTTGCCCGCAAAGATCATCATTCGGCTCTGGTTCGCCACGGCACCCCCGATCTGAAGCATGGGTCAGAACCGGCACAAGCGGAGACGATTGGGCCGGAGGTGGATTCTAGCGCGGG
>SKQM01000015.1 GCA_007119005.1 Thioalkalivibrio sp. | reverse complement strand
TCCTTTTTGATGCCCTTGAGGAGCCCTTCGTGCTCGCGCTTCAGTGCCGCGGCGGCCTCCTCATGTTCGGCCTTCAAGGCCTTCAGCGCGGCGTCATGGTCGCGCCGGACACCCGCGACGACCTGTTCGTGCTCCCCCTTCTCTGCCTTCAGCCGGTCCTCGTACTCGGCGCGAAGGGAGTCGCTCGCCTCCGCGTGCTCGGCCCGAAGCATCTGGACCGTGCGGTCCATTTCTTCCCGGGCGGACCGGATCTCGCCCTCGTACTGTTCGTGCAACGCGCCGAACTGGTTTTCGTACTCGGCGCGGGTCTCCCGCACGTTGGCGATGTTCGCCTGGTTCAGCCGTTCGATGGACGCGCTGTATTCCTCGTTCAGGCGCTTGAGTTCCGCGGCCTGCGCCTCGCGGGTAGTCTCCAGCGTACGCTCCGCGTCGGTTCGCACCCGGTTGAGTTCTTCGGCGTGCCCCTCGCGCAGCTTCTCCAGCGTGTCCGCGTGAGCGGAGTCCATCGTCTTCAGCGTGCGGGCCTGGTTCTTGCGCTCGGCTCCCAGTGCCTGCTCGACCCGCTCGGCGAGGGCGATTTTGCCGATCTTGAAGGCGATCAGGGCGAGGATGATGATGAAAATGATCACCTCGGGGCGGAAGAGGACCGACAAATCCATGGCATGAACCTCGCTTGTATGGCGACCGTGCGGCGCAGGCCCGAATGTTGCCCTCCTGAGGGCGCGGGGACCGAACCGATGTCGAGACGAACCACTTGGAATATCAGAGTATAGCGCCGGTAATTCTCCGAGCGACCGCAGCGGGACCCCGAAAGCGCGACAGATTCGCGTCCGCGGCCGGTTTCGGCTGCTGCGCCGGCGGTCCGACGGGAAGAAAAATGCGCCTGCAGCGGCCGCAGGGCAAGGCTGAACAAGTCGATTTCCTTCGTGGTTCGACAAGCGCACCACGCACGGAATCATCCGGTTGCCGTTCGTCCTGAGCCTGTCGAAGGACATTGCTCAGAGCTTCCCTGCTGGGCCACGCGACCGTCGTTCGGCGGTCAACTCGAGGCGGAGCGCGCTACTATCGTAATGTTGCGAGACTGGCTGGGATGTGCGCGGCACGATGACCGGGCCACCCAGCGACCGGGGCGTTCTACAAACCACGCGGGGAGGTTGAAGGTGGGGCATGAATACGAGAAGCTGGGCGCGTTCTACCTCGGTAACGAGGTGGATACGCAGACCGGAGAACGCGCCGAAGAACGGGTGCTGTACGACTCCCGGGATCTGACCACCCACGGCGTGATCATCGGGATGACCGGCAGCGGCAAGACCGGTCTCGGCGTGGCCCTGCTCGAAGAAGCCGCGATGGACCGGATCCCGGTGCTGGCGGTGGACCCGAAGGGCGATCTCACCAACCTGCTGCTGACCTTTCCGGACCTCGAGGCTTCGGACTTCCGGCCCTGGATCAACGAGGACGCCGCGCGTCAGCGCGGGCAGGACCCCGACGCCTACGCGGCCGGCCAGGCAGAGCTGTGGCGCAAGGGCCTGCAGGACTGGGACCAGGACGGCGAGCGCATCCGCCGGCTGCGTGAAAACTCGGATTTCGCGATCTACACACCGGGCAGCGAGGCCGGGTTGCCGGTCTCGGTGCTGCGTTCCTTCGACGCGCCACCACCGGAACTGGTCGCGGATGCCGACGGCTTTCGTGAGCGGGTGCAGACGGCCGTTACCGGCCTGCTCGGCCTGCTCGGTGTGGATGCGGACCCGGTGCGCAGCCGCGAGCACATCCTGCTCTCCTCGATCCTCGACGACGCCTGGCGCAAGGGTCGTAACCTGGATCTCGGAGCATTGATTCAGGCGATCCAGCAGCCACCGTTCACGCGCCTCGGGGTGATGGAGCTGGAAAGCGTGTATCCGTCCAGAGACCGTTTCGCGCTCGCGATGCAGCTGAATGCGCTGCTCGCGTCGCCAGGTTTTCAGAGCTGGATGACCGGCGAGCCGCTGGACATCGGGGCGATGCTCTACACGCCCGAGGGCAAACCGCGGCTGACGGTGTTCTCCATCGCGCATCTCGGGGACGCGGAGCGCATGTTCTTCGTGACCATGCTGCTCTCGGCGGTGCTCGGATGGATGCGCGGCCAGTCGGGCACCACGAGCCTGCGCGCGATCGTCTACATGGACGAGATCTTCGGGTTCTTCCCGCCGAATGCCAATCCGCCGTCGAAGACGCCGATGCTGACGCTGCTCAAACAGGCGCGGGCCTTCGGCGTCGGCATGGTGCTCGCCACCCAGAACCCGGTGGACCTGGATTACAAGGGCCTCGGCAACACGGGAACCTGGTTCATCGGACGCCTGCAGACCGAGCGCGACAAGATGCGGGTGCTCGAGGCGCTGGACGGTGCGATGGCCGGCTCCAACCCGATCCCCAGGCAGCAGCTCGACCGCATGCTCTCCGGCCTCGGCAGCCGGGTCTTCCTGATGCACAACGTTCACCGCGGTGCGCCGACGCTGATGACCACCCGCTGGGTGATGTCCTACCTGGCCGGCCCGCTGACGCTGACGCAGATCCGGACGCTGATGGCGCCGCGCAAGGTGCCGTTGGCCGCGGCCGAACCGGCCCTGTCCGGGCAGTCCAGTGCGGTGGCCACACCGGGCCTGCTCGAGAGCCGTCCGATCCTGCCGACTGCGATCCGGCAGTTCTTCGTTCCGCCCTTTGCCGCGGTGGAAGGTCTGCGCTATCGGCCCGCGCTGTTCGCGGCAATCGACGTGCGCTATTCATCGGCACGGCACGGCGTCGAGGAGACCCGGTATCTGCAGCCGATCGTCGAGTTCGGCGAGGGTCCGCTGGCCTTCAGCACCGACCGCGCGGCCCTGGTCGATTTGCCGCTCGAGCTGCTGGATACCGAGCCGCTGGCCAACGCCCGGTTTATGCCGTTGCCCGAGGAGGCGACCCATCCGGGCAGCTACGCGAGCTGGGGCCGGGAGCTGGTGCGCTGGATCCAGGGCACACAGCCGGTCACGCTGTACAGCTCCCCCGCGCACAAGGTGGTGTCCCGGCCGGATGAATCCGAACGCGATTTCCGCATGCGCCTTGCGGACCTCGGGCACGAGGCCAGGGATCGGCAGGCCGATCAGTTGCGCAAGCGGTACGAATCCCGCTTCCGGACCCTGCAGGAGCGCCTGCGTCGGGCCGAGCAGGCGGTGGAGACGCGGACCGCCCAGTCCCGACAGGCGAAGCTCAATGCCGGCCTCACCGCCGCCGGAGCCGTTCTGGGGGCACTCGGCGGCAGCAAGCGGGGTGGCGCGAAGGGTGGGCTGCTGGGTGCGTTGCTCGGCGGGAGTGCGACGCGGGCAACCGGCGCAGCACGCAGCGCCGGTCGGGCAGCCCAGACGCGACAGGGCGTGGCCCATGCGCAGGAGACGGTCGAAGCCGTGCGCCAGCAGATCGCGGCCCTCGAAGCCGATCTGCAGGAGGAATTGGACCAACTCGAGCAATTCGCAGACTCGGAGTCGACGCTTGAGGAGATCCTCGTGCGTCCGGCGATGAACGCGATGACCGTGCGCCTGACGGCGCTTGCGTGGCTGCCGTACGGGCAGGACACCAGCGGCGCCCCGGTCGCGCTCTGGCGTCCGCGGGACACCGCGGCCAGCTGAACGTGTTCCTGGCGAACGATCACGGCACGCGCCACCGCGACGGCTGAAAACGCAAGCGCCCTATGGAGTGCGGCGGCTTGCCGCCGCTGTGCCCTGCAGCAGGCACGCCTCCTGCCGCGGAAGCAGGCTTCCGCGCGTGCAAGCGGGACCGAGCTCCCGCACTCCATGGCGGCAACGGAGCGCAAAAGACCAGTGAGCGAAGGGATTCAAAGTAGCGTCATTTTCCGGGGCATCGTTCCGGCTGCATACTGCACAGACGCCCCGGCATTCCGACCCCCGGGTGACCACACAGGAGGAGCGCGCAGATGAACGTCCGCATCGACATCGAATGCACCCCGGAGGAGTTCAAGGAGCTCTTCATCCCCTCGGAAAAGCAGGCCGAGTTCGCCGCACATTTCCAGCAGGCCATGATGAAGGGCATGCAGGAAGCGATGGTAAAGGGTATGCAGCAGGCCATGGTCGATGGCATGCAGCAGGCCTTCAAGCAGCAGTTCAACCCGTTCGCCGGCGGCGGGCGCGGCGGCCGCGAATGATCCTCCTGCGACGGTCAGGTCTCCGGCGGTGATCCCCGGTATCCTTGCCCGGTCGCGACCCGAGGCCGTGCCAGCCGCTTTGGCACCATCGGCGCAGGCAGAGTTGGTCGTGGCGTCTGGCAACGCGGTGTAGACGGGCACAATTCCCGAGTATTGTGCTAGGCTTTTCGCGTCAACCGACTTGCACAACAGGAGCACTGCATGAATCTTCCGGAACGTGACGGCGACGGTTATCTCGTCGATCGTGATTGCTGGACCCCTGAAATCGGCCAGGCAATGGCGGATGCCGACGGCTTGGTGCTTGACGACGAGAAGTGGGAGCACATCCTGAAGGCGCGCGAGTACTTCGAGGATCACGCGGTGGTGCCGCCGATCCGCAAGTTCGCGAAGTACCTGAACGCCGACCAGAAGGGGATGTTCACGACCTGGATGACCGGGCCGATGAAGCCGATCACCAAGTACGGCGGGCTGCCGAAGCCGACCGGCTGCGTCTGACCCGGGAGTCGTGTGCGTCGAGTGCGGCGGGTCGCCCCAGAACCGCCGGCACTTGCACATTTCGGCCGCAGGGCGTAAATCGTTCGAGGAACTGCCGGGGAGTAGCAGGGGCCCGGTGGTTCAACCAGCCGCGAACGGGATCAACAAGGGGGGCACGCGATGATCCACGGACTCCTGGTGTTCAACGATTGGCTCAACAGCATCGTCTGGGGGCCGCCCTTCATGATCCTGCTCGTGGGCACGGGTCTCTACCTCACCGTCCGGCTGGGGTTCTTCCAGTTCACGCACCTGCGTTTCGCCTGGCGCCGCACTTTCGGCAACCTGCTGAAGCCCAAGAAGGTCCACGAAGAGGGCGCGATCACTTCGTTCCAGGCGGTGATGTCCGCGATGGCTGCGACCATCGGGGTCGGCAACATCGCGGGGGTTGCGACAGCCATCGCCCTCGGTGGGCCCGGCGCCGTGTTCTGGATGTGGATCGTCGCGCTGGTCGGCATGGCGACCAAGCTCGCCGAGGCCACGCTGGGCGTGAAATACCGGCAAGTGGACGCCGACGGCAAGGTCTCCGGCGGCGTGTTCTTCTACATCGAGAAAGGGCTCGGCCAGCGCTGGAAGTGGCTCGCGCTGCTCTACGCCTTCCTCGCGGGCCTCGCCGCCTTCGGGATCGGCAACATGGTGCAGGCGAACACGATGGCCCATGCGCTGGAAACCAGCATGGGCGTGCCGCCGTGGTTCACCGGAATCATTGTGATGATCCTGGTCGGTGTCGTGACGCTGGGTGGTATCAAGCGCATCGCGGTGACCGCCGAGAAGATCGTGCCGACGATGGCGCTGATCTACGTGATCGGCGCGGTCGGCGTGCTGATCAGTTTCTACGCCGAGATTCCGGCCGCCTTCGGCATGATCTTCGCCGGCGCCTTCACGCCCAGTTCCGCGATCGGCGGCTTCGCCGGCGCGACGGTTGCGATGGCCATCCGCTACGGCTTCGCCCGGGGAATCTTCTCCAACGAGGCGGGCCTCGGTTCGGCCTCCATCGTGCACGCCCAGGCGCGTAGCAAGCCCTACGCGCAGGGCCTCTGGGGCATGTGGGAGGTGTTCATCGACACGTTGGTGGTCTGCACGCTGACCGCGCTGGTGATCCTCGTCACCGGCGTGATCCAGACCGGCCAGACCGGCGCGGAACTGACCACCAGCGCGTTCACCGCAGGCCTGCCGGGACTCGGGGGCTGGATCGTGGTGATCGCACTCGTGCTGTTCTCCTACAGCACCATGCTCACCTGGAACTTCTACGGTGAGAAGAGCTGGGAATATGCCTTCGGCCCGAAGGTTGTGAAGCCCTACCGGATCCTCTTCATCGGTTTCCTGTTCCTCGGGGCGATCGGTGGCCTGACCACGATCTGGGACATCGCCGACACGCTGAACGGTCTGATGGCGGCTCCGAACCTGATCGCGCTGGTGCTGCTGGCGGGCGTGCTGGTGAAGGAGAAGGTCCAGTACCTCAAAGAGCAGCGCGAAGAGGCGGCCCGCCAGAAGAAGGAGGACGACGGCCCACCGCCCGGTCCGCCGCACGTGTCCTGAGCGCCGCCCGGCTTCGAGGGTGGCTGCCACGACGCGCGGGATCCATGGAGTGCGGCGGGTTGCCGCCGCTTTGGCGCAGGGGGCAAGCGCCCTGCTGCGGAAGCGAGCTTCCGCAGGGGACAGCGGGAGCAAGCTCCCGCACTCCATACCGCTCGTGCGGCCGCGGGGTGGGTCAAGCGCGGCGCGCGCACCAGCCGGGCGCTGCGGTTCTCTAGACCTCCGCGCTCAGGACCCCGCTCAGGTCCCGCAGAACGTCTGATACACGCGTTGTTCCGGGTTCGGCGGCTGCCGGTACTCGGACTCGTCTAGGCCGGCGTCGTAGGGGTTCCCGAGCACCTCCAGCAGGCGCATCGCCGGATCCAGGTCACCCTGCTGAACCGCCGCCTGCAGCGCTTCCTCGACGCGGTGGTTGCGCGGGATCAACGCCGGATTGGTGGCGCGCATGCGGGGGACGGCCTCGTCGACTCCACCCGGCTGGCGGCCCAGCCGCTCCCGCCAGCGGGCGTGCCAGGCGGCGAATTCGGCGTCCCTGAACTGCGCTCCCAATGCCGCCGGGTCCGCGATCGCGCCGTGGCTGGAAAGGTCACGGAAGGTATTGGTGTAATCGGCGCCACGGTCCTGCATCCACTTCAGCAGGGACGTGATTAGCTCCGCGTCGTCGGGTTCCTCGTTGTCCAGCCCCAGCTTCGCACGCATCGTGCGCTGCCAGCGCTCAGTGAACAGCGCCGGGAAGCGTTCGATCCCCTCCTGCGCCCGGGCCAGCGCCGACTCGGGCTGATGGTGCAGCAGGGGCAGCAACGCCTCGACCAGTCGCGCCAGGTTCCAGTGCGCGATCCGGGCCTGGTTGGCAAAGGCGTAGCGGCCCTGGCGGTCGATCGAACTGAACACCGTGGCCGGATCGTACTGGTCCATGAAGGCACAGGGGCCGTAATCGATGGTTTCGCCGGACAGGGTCATGTTGTCGGTGTTCATCACCCCGTGCACGAAGCCCACCCGCATCCAGTGCGCGATCAGGGACGCCTGGCGCTCCATCACCGCGTCGAAGAAGTCGGCGTAGCGGTCGGGTCCTTCCGCGAGCTCCGGGTAGTGCCTCCGGATGGTGTAATCAGCGAGCGCTCGGGTCAGAGCGCCCGCGTCCTGCGCCTTCGTGTCCACCAGCGGGTCGTCCACGCCCAGGGGCGCGTGCACCACGAGATCAAGCCCGGAGTCCAGCGCAGACGCGTACTCGAAGGTTCCGACCCGGATGTGGCTCGAGGCGATTCGGCTCAACACCGCACCGGGCAGCGCCTGTTCCCGGAACACGCGTTCTCCGGTCGCGACCACCGCGAGGCTGCGCGTGGTCGGAATGCCCAGCCCGTGCATGGCCTCGCTGATCAGGTACTCGCGCAGCATCGGCCCGAGGGCGGCGCGCCCGTCGCCGCGCCGGGAGAACGGAGTGGGGCCCGATCCCTTGAGCTGGACGTCGACCCGTCTGCCGTCCGGCGTCAGGTGCTCGCCGAGCAGGTGGGCGCGCCCATCGCCGAGCATCGCGAAGTGTCCGAACTGGTGCCCCGCGTAGGCCTGTGCGATCGGCTGGCTGGAGGGTTCCCGCTCGTTGCCGGAGAGCATCCAAGCGGCCTCGGGCTGGCGCAGCCCATCGGGATCCAGACCGAGGTCCTCAACGAGGGCGCGGTTCAGCAACACCATCTGGGGTGATGCTACCGGTACCGGGTCCACCCGGGCGAAGAACTGCCCGGGCAGGCGTGCGTAGCTGTGATCGAAGTTCCAGTGCATGCGCCGGACTATCCCACAACCGACCACCGGGGTGGGTTTTGCCACCCGTTGCGCGGGGGTTTGCTCCCCGCTCCCAGAGGCGCGGCCGGGGGTGAGGGCTCAGCCCCGGGGGAAGTATCCGCGGGCTCGGGCCGCGAGCGCCTCCGGCCGGTGCAGCATCAGTTCCGTCTGCAGACCCTTCTGCAGGTAGAAGTCATCCGAGCGGTAGGCCGGCGCCGGGTTCTGCCGCGTGAAGATGCGCAGCAGGCACTGGAAGCCGTCCGGTGTCTCCGGCTCCCGGCGGGCGTACAGCGTGTAGTTGAAGCTCATGTGCCCGAGGTCCTGATACAGGCGGAGGATGGACGCCAACCCCTGCGCAAGGTCACGCAGTTCGCCCTCGTCGACGCGCAGCAGGTCCCCCGCGCTCTCGTGCACGGCGAGGATTTCGTTGCTGCCCAGCGGCGAGAACGCGGCGAGCCAGTGCCAGCGGCCACTGGCGGCGATGTAGCGATCGCCCGTCGCGCGCTCCTGCTGCAGCAGATCGTCGTGGTAGCGGGTGCCTTGCCGCTCGAGATAGGCGCGGCACGCGTCCGCGAGGCGCGCGTGCTGCGTGTAGGGCGAAGACCCGATCAGCATCTGGAAGTGCGGGTGCATCAGGCTGGCGCCAGCGGGGAACAGGTAGTTGCCGTGCACCGTCGTCCAGGCGGCTGTCGGGTCCCGCTGCCGCACCGCCGCCTCCACTTCCCTCAGGGCCAGCCAGGCGTTCCCGATGAGTTCCGGCGACAGCTGATGCAGGTCCAGAAAATGTGCGCGCGAGACGATCGCAACCGAGTGGTGTCCGCCCATCGCGATCAGGTTCGGAAACGCCACCGCCTCGCCGGTCTTGACGACCCCGCCAGGGACCAGGTCGTCCGGGAACCGGGCGACGCCACTGACGCGTTCCGGGCAGAACACGCAGGTCTTCGCGGATTCCTCGGCGAGCCGGGCGAGCAGCTCCCGGTCCACGTCGTTCAGGAAGACTTTCAGCCCCTCTTCGATGGCCGGGTTGTAGACGCTGGTGTGACCCAGCAACGGATCCCGGTACACCTCGATCCGCTGGCGTTCCGGGGCGAAGCCCTTCAGCGGGTTCAGCAGTTCGAGACTGTCCTCGAAGCGGTCGAATGCGATGGCAGTCATGTCTCCCTCCGTGCCGTGGTGTGTGGGCCTCGGTAGCCGCGCCGGTCACAACGCGCGGCATCCCTCCTGATGATAGACACCAGGGAACAGCGCGTCGGCCTCGGGTTCTGCACCAGGGAAATCGTGAACAAGCCGATTCTGTTTGTGGTTCGACAAGCTCACCACGAACGGGGTCATCCCTTTGCCGTTCGTCCTGAGTTGGTCGAAGGAAGCTTGTCGAAGGACTTCGATCAGCGTTTTCTTGGGCCTACGGACCGTTGCGCGTCAGCAGGATCTTGCCCACCGCCTGGCCGGATTCGAGATAGCGGTGCGCGTCCGCGATCTCGGCAAAGGTGAATTGCCGGGCCGCGAGCAGCGGGCGCAGCGTGCCTTCGTCGACCATCTCGGCCATGTTGCGCAGGATCCATGACTGATGCTCCATCTCCATGCGGTACAGCAGGGGCACCGAGCGGAAGATCACGTGCAGGGTCAGGTTCTTCGCGTGCAGCGGCGACAGGTCGTGGGTGGAGCGGGTGTTGATCGAGCACACGCGCCCGGAAATCGCGGCGGCCTCGAAACTCTTATCCAGATTGCTGCCGCCGACCGTGTCGAAGACCAGCGGAAACCCGGTACCCCCGGTGAGGCGCTGCACGTAGCCCGGCACCGATTCCTGCTTGTAGAGAATCACGTCGTCGGCGCCCAGGTCGCGGGCGATCGCGCCCTTTTCCTGGCTCGAAACGGTGGTCGCGACGCGCGCGCCACGCGCCTTGGCCAGTTGCAGTGCGACGTGGCCCACGCCTCCGGCGCCGGCGTGGATCAGCACATGTTCCCCGGGCTGGATCTGAGCCCGGTCGACCAGCGCGCTCCACGCGGTCATGAACACCAGCGGCAGTGTGGCGCAGGTCTCCAGCGGCAGACGCTCGGGGGCATGGGTGACGAGGCAGGCGTCGGCGACCATGTAGTCGGCCAGCGCTCCGGGATACCCGCGTATGCCGCCCGCACAGCCGACCACCGCATCGCCGACCTCAAATCCGGCGACCCCGTCGCCCACCTGGTCGATGATGCCGGCGACGTCGCCGTTCAGGATCGCGGGAAACTCCGGGCCGGAGCGGACCAGGCCGCTGCGGATCTTGATCTCGAGCGGGTTCACGCTGGACGCGCGCACCGCGATACGCACCTGGCCAGGGCCAGCCTGCGGGTCGGGTAGGGTAGCCTCCTCGAAGACTTCGGGGCCGCCATGGCGATGGATCACAAAGGCCTTCATCGGGCACTCCTTGCAACACGGGTTCCGGGTCAGATGAGATCGATCAACAGTTTCACGATGATCACCGCGATCACCGCGAGGGTAAAGCGCTGCACCAGTATTGTGCCACTCGGGCCGAGCGTCACCTGCACCGCCAGCCACGCCCCGGCCATGCTGCCGGCCGCGAGCACCAGCCCGTAGGACCAGGCAACATGCCCGGTGGCGACGAAGATGCCCAGCGCCGGGACCATGTAGACCAGCACCACCATCACCTTCAGCGCGTTCACCTGCACCAGGTCGATTCCCAGTACCCGGTAGAGCAGGACGATGAACAGGATGCCCACGGCCACCTGGATGAAGCCGCCGTAGAACCCGATGGCCAGCATCGCGGCCAGCACCGGCCAGCGCAGCCCGGAGACCTCCAGCCGTATGGTGCGCGCGCGCGCGGGCGGCGGCAGCAGCATGAGTGCGGAGGCCCCGATCATCACCAGGATCAGCACCCAGCGGAAGAAGTCGTCGCCGACGTGAACCGCGGCCCAGGCCCCGAGCAGCGCGCCGGCGACCGCGGGAACCGAAAGCAGCAGGCCGAGGCGCCAGTAGCGGTGGCCGGAACGGCGGAACCGCCAGACCGCGGTGATGTTCTGCAGCACGATGCCGACCCGATTGGTGCCGTTCGCGGTGGCGGAATCGAGCCCCATGAACATCAGCGCCGGTAGGGTGAGCATCGAGCCGCCGGCGGAGAGTACGTTCAGGAAACCGGCCAACGCGCCGACGGCGAGCAGGAGCACGGCCTCCGGGGTCGTCATTTAGCTGAAAACGCAGCCACGGATGGACACGGATCGACACGGAAAAAAGACCAAGTGACGGATCGATCGATAGCTCGCCGGCTCAGTCCGTGCGTTTCCGTGGCTCGGTCTTTCATCTTTCAGGGTGGCCCGCTGCTGCCATGACCTTTAGCGTGCGACGCCGGAGCGGAAACGCCAGGCTCCGACGAGCGTCAGCAGCAGCGTGGGGCCGGCCGTCAGCGCGGCGGTGGATGCGTCGGGGTGGAAGATGGTCACGCTGGCGATCGCCGCGAGTCCGATGCGCATCGGCAGGTCCAGCGCCCGGCGGGTATGGAACCGCCCCTGCAGTGCGAAGCTCAGTGCCAGCGTCCCGATCAGCACCAGGGTGAACGCGGGTAGCTGGGCCCAGCCGGGTTCGACCACCAGGTCGGGCCGAGTGAACACCGCGCCCATCATCACCAGCAGCGGCATGCACAGCACCACAGCGGCGAACATCGTGCGCACGAAGGGCGCGTCGGCGATGCGCGAGGTCACCGCGGCGGTCACCGAGGTCGGTGGCGAGAGTTCCCCGAACACCGCGACCAGGAAGATGAAGAAGTGCACCACCCAGGGATCGAGACCCGCCCGGATCATGAACGGCGCGACCACGATCGCGGTGACGATGTAGGTCGGCGCCACCGGCAGACCCATCCCGATCAGGTAGCCGAACGCGAAGGCGACCAGCACCATCACCATCATGTTGATGGCGGCGCCCTCCATCAGCAGTACGCCGACCTTGGTCGGGATGCCGGTGATGGTGAACATCGCGGTCAGGATGCCCAGTGTGGCGAGCAGGATCGTGAGCTCCGCGGTGATGGTCGAGAACGACTCGATCAGGCGCAGGAACGGCCGCGTGAGTTCGCGAAGCGACCAGGCCCGTGCCAGAAAGGTCCGGATCAGGAAGGCTGCGGTCAGGAACAGGAACAGATAGACGAACACCGTCTGGGCCGAGGTCATTGCCGGTTTGCGTTCGACGCCCATCAGGTAGATCAGGCCGCCGACCGCGATCAGGTAGGACAGGATGTTGGTCCAGTCCATGAAACGCATCGGGCCCACGTCCGGGGCGACCGAGTGCCGGTGGTGCCGGGCGGCGAGCAGCCAGACCGCGAAGGCGACGCCGAGGAAGTAGATGATGGCGGGAGCGAAGCCGCGGGCGACCACGTCGAAGTAGCTCTTGCCCATGTAGTCGGCCATCAGGAACGCGGCGATGCCCATCAGCGGTGGCATCAGCTGCCCGCCGAGGG
>SKQM01000007.1 GCA_007119005.1 Thioalkalivibrio sp. | reverse complement strand
GGGAGAGAAGGACGGAGCGCCCCGTGCGCGGATTTCGCGGTAAAGTCTTACGCTGACCCTCGGGCGGGAGCAGGGTAGCGAGGTGTTCCGCTTCCACGATGACTGAGCGGGCGTCTGTCCGCATCCGGTGACCACGCGAATGGAGAACGAGTGATGACGATCAGGGGAGTTCTGGGCAGGACGATACCGGTGTTCCTGCTGCTGTGGGCAGGCCCGCCAGCGGTGACGGCGGCGGCCCTGTCCGAGCGGGCGGAGTCGGTGCGCGACAGCTGGCTGGAGATTCTGGCCTCGCCGGCTTCGCCGCTGCGCTTGGGAGGCGAACTCAAAGTCACCGAGCGGCCCGATGGATCGCTGCGCATGGTGATGCCTGAGGTCGTGCTGCGCGACCCGACCTGGGACGAGGAAGGCCCGGACGCCGTCGTGCTGGAGCTGGGTACGCTGACCGCCACCCTAAGCCCGGTCGCGGAGCAGCGCTGGGCGACGGTCTGGGAGATTCCGGGCGAGATGAAGCTGCGGGACGGTCTGGGCAACACGCTGGGGGTCCTGCAGGTGGAGAAGAGAGCCCTGAGTGGCCTGTGGGCCGGGGATCTCGAGACCTTTCTGACCGCGGACCTGAGGCTGGAGGAGCTGTCACTGACCCTCGACGCGGATGCGCTGGGGGCGGCTGTCGGAGAAGACGCAGGCAACGGAGAGCTCATGCCGCACGGTTTCGTGGCGGAGCGGATGCTGTTCAGTCTCGACCTGGAGGAGTCCGAACCGGGCGTGGTTTCGGGGCCGCTGGCGCTGACCCTCGACGGCTTGCGGCTGGAGGACGCGGCTGGGGATGCCATGGCTGGCCTGGGCTCGCTGCGCATCGGGGTCGAGTACCGCGACGTCGATCTTCTGGCGATCTCGGCGTTTGCGGATCTGGCCGCGGACCCCGAGGCACTGAGGGAAAGTGATCCGGAGGCCTTGCTGGCCGATGTGCTGGCTGCGCTGGGTGGCTTTGAGACCACGATCGAGATCCTCGACCTGGGTGGCGCAGAAGCCGGCGGCGCCGGCTGGTTCCACGTTGGCGGCGCGCTTCTGGTATCGGGGTTCATGCCCAGTGCGGACGCTACGGCCGAACGCGACTTCTGGATTGGCGTGCAGGGCCGTGACTGGCGGTTTGCCGACGCAGATGGATCCCACGAGCTGGCTGGCTTCGGCATGGATCTGCGGCTCGACCGCATCGCCCCGCAGACGCTGCTGCAGCTGGGGCTGCTCTCGCTGATGGCTGACGAACTTCCGGCGGACGAACTGGCCGGCCTGTCGCAGGAGATCCTCGGCAGTCTCGTGCTCGGGCTGTCGTTCACCGGCATCAACGGTCGCCTGGGTCCCGAGGGCCCTGACGCAACACGCTACGGGCTTGACCTGCTGGAATTCGGGCTGAGCCTTCTGGACCTGGACACGCATGCGCCGGGACTGGCGTTGAGCTACCGCCAGCTGGGTCTCACGGCTCTGTCGGAGGGTCTGCTGCCGATCCCGGCGGAATTCGTGCCGCGCGCCGTGGTGCTGGACCTCGAGGCCTCTGGGCTGCCGGCCGGCAGCCTGCTGGAAGGCGGCGGCCCCGGATTGGAAGTGGAGCCGGGCGACGTCTTTCTCGCGATGCTGGAGAACCAGACCCGGCTCGACATCAACGAGATCCTGATCGATTTGCCGATCGCCGGTCTGCGACTGAACGGCCAGGTACGCGTGGACGACGCCGAGGGCGACGAACTGGGGGTGCTGCGCAGCCGCACCGAACTGGAGATCAGGAACCTCGACACGATGGTCGAATACGCCCTCGCATTCAGCGCCACGGAGGAGATGCGCCAGCAGATCGTGGGTGTTGCGACGATCCTGAAGCTGGCTGCCGAGAAGCGCAGCGGACCGGACGGCGAGGTGATTCACTACCTGCTGGTCGAGGCCAGCAGTCTTGGCGAACTGCTGATCAATGGTACCGACCTGGCGCCATTGCTGATGGGAGGCGGTATGTAACGGGCAACGCGCCGCACCCCCTCCGCAACCCCCTCAAAAGTGGTGGAGGGGGTTGTTCCGTCAGGTTTTTCCCGGCGCGATGCGGGCCGAGAAGCGGCGCATCACTCCCTTGGCCACCCGGTCCTCGGGATCGATCGCGAATCCGGCGCGTTCCACTGCTGCTTCGGTGTCCCGGTTCGGGTGACAGCCACCGGTGACCCAGGTCCAGGCCGGCTGTACACCGTCCTGCACCCGCGCCAACGCGGGGTGGTGGTGGCGGACGTGTTCGATCATGCGCAGCTGCCCGGCGGGCTGCAGGACCCGCCGGATCTCGGACAGGCCCTTGTCGGGGTCCTGAACGCTGCAGAAGACCAGCCCGCTGACCACCACCGGGAAACTCTGGTCGCGGAAGGGCAGGGCCTCCGCGCGGGCGACGATCAGCAGCGCCTGCGGCGCCCGCCGCCGCGCCCTGCGCAACGCGGCCAGGTCCGGGTCGATCGCGACTGTCTGGGTGTGATCCGGGTAGAGCGTCAGGTTGCGCCCGGTGCCGCAGCCCACCTCCAGCGCGAGGGTTTGCAGCTGCCCGACGAGCCTGCGCCGCCAGCGCCTGAAGCCAGTGGCGTCCATCACGCTCATCAGTGCATCGTAAAGCCAGGGGATGTGCTCGATCCCGCGCATGCCGGTCTCCGTTGCAGTGCCCTTCCATTGATGGACAACGATCCGTGCGCCGGGTTGCCCGGGCAGGGTGTTCGCGCCCGCCAGCCGGCTATCCTGCGCCAGTTGACGGACCCGGATCGGTCCCACCATGATGGCAGTATTGCAGGCCACCGGCGGGACCGAGCCATGCGCCGCTTTGTACTCGATACCAGTGTCTTCACCAACCCCCACGTCTTCGGACAGTTCGGGGAGGACCCCGGCGACGGGTTGCGCACGTTCCTGCGGCTGGCCCGGCGCTGTCCTGCGGAGTTTTACATGCCGCTGTCGGTGTATGAAGAGTTCCGCACCATGCGCGATCTGGAAGAACTCGCGGCGGATTTCGAGACCGTGGTCTGGGTGCGGTCGCCGCGGCGCTTCTCGCTGACGATCCCCAGCGACATTCTGTACGAGTTCATCGACGAGGTGCGACGCCGTATCGACCGCGGCCTGCGCATTGCCGAGGAGCACACCAAGCGCGCCGGTGCGGCCACCGACATGCCGCCGGAACTTATCACCCAGCTGCGCGAGCGGTTCCGCGAGGCGATGCGCAAGGGGCTGGTCGACTCCCGGGAAGACGTGGACGCCGTATTGCTGGCACTGGAACTGGATGCCGAGCTTGCGAGTGCCGACCAGGGCATGCGCAAGCTGGGTAATCGCATGGGTATCAAGCTGGTCACCGCGGATTACCTGCGCCGGGTGATGGAGAACCTTGCGGCGGACGAGCAGCACGTGGTTTCGGGCGGCTGACGGCGCCGCTCCGGGACTTCGATATCAGTCGAACTGGGTGGCTCCGGCCAACGCGGTGGCCAGCGTGCCGGTCATGCGGTCGAACACCCGATCGAATTCCAGCAGCCAGTAGCCGTTTTCCTCTTGCGGCATCCCGGGCGCGATGCGCACGCGCTGGCCGCCCGTCGCGACCATGTGCGCGATGAAGTGCAGGGCGTTGCGGCGTTCCCGGAAGCGGCAACGGTAGCGGTGATCCACCCGGCCGTGCTTCCGGCTGTCGGTGACCGCCCGGTCCAGCCCGGACAGGAACGCCCGCCCGAGACTGCGCTCGACGTCCGGGTCCCCCTGCTGGCCGTGCTCGGTCACGAACATCGCGAGCCGCATCAGGCGGTTGGTGAAATACTCCGGTGGCAGGTCGAGCAGCTGGGTACTGCAGACGTGGATGTCGGTGATGTTGGATCGCCCGGTCACGTATTTCGAACGCGTTTCGCCGAACTCGGCCTTCAGCACCAGGCCTTCCGCACCTTCTCCGTCGAGCTGCAGGATCAGGTCACGCAGCGCATGGACATCCGAGGGCAGGAAGCGGCCGAAGATGCGCGTGGCGGGCAGGCCGAGCTGTTCGATCTGACGCATCTTTTCGGTCTGAGGCAGGAAGCCGGGCTGGCTCTTGCGCATCATGTCGAACACGAACAGCCGCACGTCTTCCGTAACGAAGGGCGGCGAGCCCTCGAGGTAAGGGTTGTCCGGGCCGGCGATCTCCGCGCAAAGCACCAGGTCAGGCTCCCGCTCGAAGACCCCCGGTGGCAGGAAGTCCGGCAGCCGGTCGGTGCTGAAGGCGCAGACGAAACCCCCTCGGCTGAAGGCGTAGCTGCGGCCTTCGTGGCAGAGCACGCGGATGTTATAGCCGTCGATCTTCTCTTCGGCCCAGAAAGGGCCCTGGAACTGCTGGCGCAGCCCGCTGGCGAGAGAATGAATGCGCGCGATCGAGGGGTACCCGGGGACCACCACGCCGTCGGGTAACACCACGCTGCCTCGAGGATAGCCGGTCACCGTCTCGGTCAGACGAGCGTATTCCAGGCCCTCGAAGTGATGGCTCTCCGCCCGTCCCTCGGCCAGTGCATCCGCGAGTACTTGCCGGTCCATGCCCCAGTGTAGTGCCTGTACCCGCGAGTTGGGAGTGGCCCACGCACCATTCCGGGGCTTCGGACGGCTACTGCAGCCTTCGGCGGTTGCTGCTAAGCTTCGACTGTCAAAAATGGCAGATGGGGCTGGCATGAAGCGAACCGGCGGAGCCGCAGCGGAGATTCCGGCGGAAACTCTGGCGATGCTGGAGGTCTACTCGGATCCGGCAGTCTTGCTCGATCTCAAGTACAACATCCTGGCCGCGAATGGGGCCTATCTGCGCATCTTCGGCGACACCCCCGTTACGGGACGGCGGCGGTGTTTCGAGGTCTCGCACGGGTACGACAAGCCCTGTGATCAGGCCGGCGAGAGCTGCCCACTGCGTGCGACGCTGGAATCCGGGCACGTGAGTCGCGTGATGCATGTGCACCACACGCCCCGGGGTGAGGAGCACGTGGACGTGGAGACCCGGGCCATCTCGGGAGATGACGGCCGTATCCGCTATGTGCTTGAAATCATGCGGCATACGCGGCTCGCCAGCCCGGGGCCCAGCGTCGACAGGATGGTGGGTCGTTCCCCCGCGTTTCTGCGCATGCTGGAACTGGTGCAGCGCGCGGCACCCAGCGAAGCGGCCGTGCTGCTCCTCGGCGAGACCGGGACGGGAAAGGAGATGGTCGCTCACGCGATACACGAGGCAAGTCCTCGCAACGGCGGACCTTTTGTGCCGCTCGAGTGTGCCGGCCTGACCGAGTCGCTGTTCGAGAGCGAACTCTTCGGCCACGAGCGGGGGGCGTTCACCGGCGCCACGGCTCAGAAGACCGGCCTGGTCGAGTCGGCCCGTGGCGGGACCCTGTTCCTGGACGAGGTGGGCGACATTCCGTTGTCGATGCAGGTGAAGTTGTTGCGGCTGCTGGAAACGGGGCGCTTCCGCCGGGTTGGCAGCACCGTTGAGCAGGAGGCGGATTTCCGCCTCGTCTGCGCAACCCACCGGGACCTGAGGGCCCAGGTCGCGGCCGGGGAATTCCGGCTCGACCTCTATTTCCGGATCAGCGTCTTCCCGATCCCGCTCCCGGCACTCCGGCAGCGGCGGGAGGACCTGTCGCTGCTGGTGTCCGCACTGCTCGGCCGGCTGCGTTCGGCGCAGGGAAAGCGCTTGACTCCGGCCGCGATGGCGGTTCTCGAGCGCATGGATTTTCCCGGAAATATCCGTGAGTTGCGCAACGTTCTGGAGAGGGCGAGCCTGCTGGCGGACCACGAAGAAATCGGCGAACGGGAAATCGCCGTGGACCTGGACTTCCAGCCGGCGCTGGACGTCTGTCCACCGGGCAGCGAGGTGATCCCATTGGAGGAGCTCGAGCAGCGATATCTTGGCCGCGTGCTCGCGGAGTTCCGTGGCGAGCGGCAGGAACTGGCCCGCAAGCTCGGCGTCTCCGAGCGTACCCTGTACCGTAAGCTCAAGGGTGTAGAACGCCGGCACGGAAGGTGAGGGCACCCCGAGCCTTCATGACCCTGTCCCGGTGCTTTCCAGGCGGCTGCCATGCTGGCAACGAAGCCCGCATGAGTGCCCTATGGACTGACAAACGACGTCGGAAACCTGACAGATGTGGCGCCTGTATCGCGACTGATGCGAATATACCACATATGGAAGGCTGGGAAATTCAGAAAAAATAAATAAACAAAACAATAATATACGAACTTGCTCGGTTCGAGTGCTTTAGTTGGCATGGAACATGCATTGACTTCAAGGGAACACAAAAACGCGTTGAGCGACCTTGGTTAGAGGAGCAAAGCATGAGAATTCTTGTCGCATCGGGTATGGCATCGCTTACGATCGTGGGAGCAATGATTCTCGCCTATTCGATTTAGTCGTTTAGTTGTGAGGGGCCTGGTCGCCAGCACGAAAACCGCTGACACCAGAGCTCTGCGATCGGAACCGGGACGCGGTCCCTCGGACGGCTCGACCGGAATGCCGGCGGCAACGGTGCACTGACTTGCGTGCGCGATTCTCCTCCATCGCGCTTTGACCGCCCTTCGGGGCGGTTTTTTTTCGCCCGGCATGCACGCGAGGGCCGCGGCTGCTAGGCTTCGGGGCGCGTCCCCGGGGATCTCCGGGACCTCCGCAGGCCGCGCCAGACCGGCGTCGCCGACAACGTCCAGGAGTTCGTGGCCGAATGGAAAAGAGGCTCTCGGTGATACGTGCAGCGCGGCTCGCGGGGGTGACCCGCGCCGAGCTTCAGTCGCTGATCAAGGGTGGGCAGCTCGCGAGTTTCGATGGCCTGGTCGACGTCGACGACCTGCTGAAGCTGTATCCCGAAACCCGGCTGGTGGATGACCGCGCGCTCGAGCGGGTGGAGCAGATCAAGGCCGAGGCCCTCGGCAAGGACATCGCGGGACGCAGCCTGCCGGACCCGCAGGTTCTGGCGCAGCGTCTCGCGCGCCTGGGCGTCCAGTTGAACCGCAGCCGGCAGCAGGCCGAGCATTATGCGTCGGTGCTGGAGTCTCTGGAAACGCGCCTGCGCGCGCTCGAGAAGAGCCGCGATCCGGAAACCCAGGCGGTGGTTCAGGACATCAAGCATACGGTGCAGAGCGCGCTGCACGAGCGGCGTGTGCTCTCCTATGCGGCTGGCAGTGGACTCGACGGGGGAAGCTGGTGGATGAGCGTGCTGGCCCCGCAGGTGCGGCTGGTGCCGGATCACCACGAGTTCCTGGTCGAGGGAGCGGATACCGTCCTCGAGGCGGCGTTGCGGGCAGGGCTCTCGATCGGCTACGGCTGCAGCAACGGCAACTGCGGGGAATGCAAGGCGCGGATCGTTTCGGGCGAAGTCCGCGACGTCCGCCCGCATGATTTCGTGATCAGCGAGGCCGAGCGCGCGGAGGGCTATGCACTGCTCTGCTCGGTGGCCCCGGTGACCGACCTGGTGATCGAGGTCGGCGTCGCCCGTAAGCCGGAACAGATCCCGCTGCAGACCATCGACGCCATGGTACGCGAGATCGTTCGGCCCGGCCCGCACGTGCTGGTGCTGAAGGTGCAGACCCCGCGGACGAAGCGACTGCGTTTTCTCGGCGGCCAGTACGCGCGTCTGCGCACGGGCGAGGAGGACGTCGAGGCCCTGTTGCCGCTGGCGAACTGCCCCTGCGATGACCGGAACCTCGCCTTCCACATCACCGAGAACCGGGAGGATCCATTCACGGTGTACTGCTTCGAGCAGCTGCGTAAGGGCCACACCGTGCGGATCGAGGCGCCGTTCGGGACGTTCGTGATCGAGGACGAGATCGAACGTCCGCTGGTCTTCATCGCCTGCGATGCCGGGTTCGGGCCGGTGAAGAGCCTGATCGAGCACGTGATCGCACTGGACCGGGTGGAAGCGATGCACCTGATCTGGGTGGCGAGTAGCGCGGTCGGGCACTACGAGGACAACCTGTGCAGGTCCTGGGAGGACGCGCTCGATCAGTTTCACTACCGGCCCATCCGGGTCAATACGGTTGCGGATGTGGACAGCTGGTCGGCGACCCTCGCCGGCAGCCTGGAAAGGATCCAGGACCCGGGCACGCCCTGTTATTACGTGGCCGGTCCGGAGCGATTCACCGATGCGGTGAGGGAACTGCTGGGCCGCTTCGGTGTGGCGAATGCGCAGTGCCGATACCAGGCGCTGCCACCCCGACCGATCGCCGGTGGGCTCCATGGTGGCAACGTGATTGCCGGGGGCTGAGCCGGGGCAGTCCGACGGGAAACCCACGCTTTCGGTCGTGATTCCCTGCGTGAACGAAGCAGCCTGCCTGCCGCGGCTCCTGCGCGACCTGCAGCCGCTGCGCAGGCAGGGGCACGAGGTCATCGTGGTCGACGGCGGGAGCAGCGACGCGAGCCCGGAGCTGGCCGGCCACGGCGCGGATCGGGTGCTCCGGACCAGCCGCGGACGTGCACTGCAGATGAATGCCGGGGCGGCGATTGCCCAGGGGACTGCGCTGTGGTTTCTGCACGCGGACAGTCGGGTCGGGGAGCCCGTGCCCGCGGCGGTGCTGTCGGCCCTGGAGCAGGGTGGGTCCTGGGGACGCTGTGCGATCCGCCTCTCCGGCGACGGCCCGCTGCTGGCGCTGACCGCCCGTCTGATGAACCTGCGTTCCTGCGTTACGGGGATCGCGACCGGCGACCAGGGGATCTTCGTCACGCGGTCGGCCTTCGACGCGGTCGGCGGTTTCCCGGCGATTCCGCTGATGGAGGATGTCGAGATCTCGCGGCGGCTGAAGCGCCAGGTCGGGCGACCCGCCTGCGTGCGTAACCCGCTGGTGACCTCCAGTCGGCGCTGGGAGCAGCGGGGCGTGTGGCGCACGATCCTGCTGATGTGGAGCCTGCGTCTCGCCTACTGGCTGGGGGCGGACCCCGCCCGGCTTGCAGAGCGCTACCGGTGAGGCTGCTGGTGTTTGCCCGGGCACCCGTCGCCGGGCAGGCGAAGACGCGGCTGATTCCCGCCCTGGGTGAGGAGGGTGCGGCCCGGCTGCACGGCCGCCTCGTCCGGAGGGCGCTGAAGGCGGCGTCCGGGTCGCAGGCGGGTTCGGTGGAGCTCTGGTGTGCGCCCGACTGCAGCCATGAATTCCTGCAGGACTGCGCTCGTACCTTCGACTGCCGGCTGCAGGCCCAGACCACCGGTGATCTGGGGCAGCGCATGCGCGCGGCGCTGGAGGCTGGTCTGCCGGCGGTGCTGCTGGGGTCGGACGCTCCCGGTCTGACCGCTGAGACGGTACGGACCGCGGTCGCTACGCTGGCGCGGAGCAGCGACTGCGTACTGGTCCCCGCGCTGGATGGGGGTTACGTGCTGATCGGGCTTTCGGTACCGGCGCCGCAGCTTTTCGAGGGCATCGGCTGGGGCGGACCCGAGGTCCTGGAGCAGACACGCCGGCGCTGTACACAGCTCGGGCTGCGCGTCGCGGAACTGGCGCCTTGTCCCGATATCGACCGGCCGGAAGACCTGGTGCACTGCCCGCCGGAGTTGTTGCGCGGGTTGATGCCGGATTCCTGATGCGAAAGCCGCGCCCGCTCGCCAACCCTCGCTCCAAGCCCTCACCCCGGCCCCTCTCCTGCAAGCGGGAGAGGGGCCGGGGAGGGGGCTCAAGGGCCGCTAACCCTGCAACTCGCCCTTCTGCACCGCGCGCCAGTAGTGGAGCAGCGGTTCGGTGTAGCCGGACGGCTGCTCGCGGCCCTTGAAGATCAGATCGGAGGCCGCGCGGAAGGCGATCGAACCGGCGAAGTCCGCGGCCATCGGGCGGTACATGGGGTCGTCGCTGTTCTGCTCGTCGACCACCGCCGCCATGCGCTTCAGCGTGGCCTGCACGTGGGCCGCGTCCACCACGCCGTGATGCAGCCAGTTCGCGATGTGCTGGCTGGAGATGCGCAGCGTGGCGCGGTCCTCCATCAGGCCTATGTTGTGGATGTCGGGGACTTTCGAGCAGCCGATGCCCTGCTGCACCCAACGCACCACGTAGCCGAGGATGCCCTGGCAGTTGTTGTCCAGTTCCTGCTGGATCTCCTCGTCCGACCAGTCGGGCTTGTCCACCACCGGTACCTCGAGCAGATCGTCGAGCAGCTGGCTCTCCATGTCCGGCTTCAGGTTGGCCTCCATCTCCTCCTGCAGGGCCGCGACATCGACCTCGTGGTAATGCAGTGCGTGGAGGACGGCCGCAGTGGGGGAGGGCACCCAGGCGGTGTTCGCGCCTGCCTTTGGATGGGCGATCTTCTGTTCGAGCATCGCAGCCATCCTGTCCGGCATCGCCCACATGCCCTTGCCGATCTGGGCGCGTCCGCGCAGGCCGCAGGCCAGGCCCGCGACCACGTTGTTCCGCTCGTAGGCCGCGATCCACTTCGCGCCTTTCATGTCGCCCTTGCGGAGCATCGGGCCGGCCTCCATCGCGGTGTGCATCTCGTCGCCGGTACGGTCCAGGAAGCCGGTGTTGATGAAGACCACGCGTGCGGCGGCTTCGGCGATGCAGGCTCTGAGGTTCACCGAGGTCCGGCGCTCCTCGTCCATGATTCCCATCTTCAGCGTGTTGCGCGGGAGCTTCAGCAGGTCCTCGATGCGCGAGAAGAGCTCACCGGCAAACGCCACTTCCGCCGGTCCGTGCATCTTCGGCTTCACGATGTAGACGGAACCGGTGCGCGAATTCCCCTCGCGCTCGCGCTTCAGGTCGTGCAGTGCGAGCAGGCTGGTCAGGATGCCGTCGAGGATGCCCTCGGGCACCTCGGCACCCTCGCCGTCCAGCAGGGCGGGCGTGGTCATCAGGTGGCCGACGTTGCGCACGAACATCAGGGAGCGGCCGGGCAGGGTCAGGGTCCTGCCATCCGGAGTGGTGTACTCGCGGTCGGCGTTCAGCCTGCGTGTGACGACCTTGTCGCCCTTCTGGAAGGAGGTCTCGAGTCTGCCGTTCATCAGCCCGAGCCAGTTGCGGTAGACGTTCACCTTGTCCTCCGCATCCACTGCGGCGACGGAGTCCTCGCAGTCCATGATCGTGGTGACCGCGGCCTCCACCAGCAGGTCCTTCACCCCGGCGGCATCCGTTCGGCCGATCGGGTGGGTGTGGTCGATCTGAATCTCCAGATGCAGGCCGTTGTTGGCCAGCAGGATGGCTGTCGGCTTCTGCGCGGAGCCCTGGTAGCCGACCAGCTGTCCGCGATTTTCCAGCGACGTGTCCTCGCCTCCTTCGACACTCGCGATGAGTTCGCCGTCGTCGATGCGGTAGCCGGTGGTGTCACGGTGCGATCCGGCCGCAAGGGGCGCGGCGCGGTCGAGGAGGTCCCGGGCGTAGGCGATGACCTTTTCGCCACGGAGCGGGTTGTACTTCGATCCCCGTTCCGCCCCGTCGGTATCGGGGATCGCATCGGTTCCGTACAACGCGTCGTAAAGACTCCCCCAGCGGGCGTTCGCGGCGTTCAGCGCGTACCGGGCATTGCTCACCGGCACCACCAGCTGCGGTCCGGCCTGGACGGCGACTTCCGGGTCGACATTGGCGGTGCTGGCGCGAACCTGCGCCGGCGGGTCGACGAGGTAACCAATCTCGAGCAGGAATCCGCGGTAGGCGGCGTGGTCGCGCACCGGGCCGGGATGCGCCCGGTGCCAGTCGTCCAGCTTCTGCTGCAGTGCGTCGCGTTTCTCCAGCAGGCTGCGGTTGCGCGGTGCGAGGTCGTGGACCAGCGCATCCACACCGTTCCAGAAAGCCTCGGCATCCAGATCCGTGCCCGGCAGGGCCTCGTCGATGATGAAGCGGTCCAGTGCGGCGGCCACCTGAAGCCGCCCGCGCGTCACGTAGTCAGTCATTTCGGCCCCTTCTTCCTGTTGGGTGATGGTGTCCCGTCGGCATGGCGCGCGCGGGGACAGATTGGCTGCATGATGCCACGTACGGACGGTTGTGGGTCCAGTCCCCGTAGGGTCTTCTCCGGTTCACGCCGTTTCCGGGAACACGTGCCGACGCAGGCAGCTGTGGGAGCGGCTCCCAGTGGCTCAGGCATCCAGCGCGGCGATGCCGGCGCGCGCCACCTGCGCGTCCTGTTCGGGCTTCACCCCGGAGACGCCGACGGCGCCAATCACCTGGCCGTCGAGCACGACCGGGATGCCGCCTGTCAGCAGCCCCTGCAGTACCGGCGCGGACAGGAACGCGGTGCGTCCACCGTTGATCATGTCCTCGAAGGCCTGTGTTTCACGCCGGCCGAGCGCCGCGCTGCGCGCTTTTTCCGGGGCCACGTAACTCGCCATCGGCGCACAAGCGTCGAGACGACGGAGCGCGAGCAGGTGTCCACCGTCGTCGGTGACGGCAATCGTCACCGGCCAGCCGTTCGCCTGCGCCTCATGCTGCGCGGCGTCGAGGATCCGGTTTACCTGGTTCAGGTCGAGCACTGCTTTCTGCTGCATTGGACTCCCTCTGTCGTTGGCCTGGACGGACCGGCTGACTGCTGTGCCGGCTCTTCAGGTTCTGTCTGGGTTTCGGTTCATGGC
>SKQM01000045.1 GCA_007119005.1 Thioalkalivibrio sp. | reverse complement strand
CGGTTACTGTCTTCGCGCTCCTTGCCGAGCGCGCGCTGCTGGGTGCGCAGGCGCAGCATCTGCAGGTAGCGAAGGGCAGCGTGGTAATCCCGGGCGTCGTCCTCGCGCAGCGCCTCTGCCGCGACTGCCTGGTCCAGTCGCTCGTGGGTTCGCGTGGCAGGCAGTTCGGCCGCGAGCGCGATCACCCGGGCGCCATCGACGAAGGGCGTCAGCCCCTGCAGCTTGATGTTGATGCCGTCGGCTCCACTGCGGATTTCGCCGAACAGGCCCAGCGGCGGACGGAAGCTCATCTGGTTGGCGGCCATCTGGCGCCGGAAGCGGCTGTTGAACGCGGTCTTGCGCAGCATCTGCGAGCGCAATGCCTCCACCGGGCTGGCATCGCCGTCGATGGAGCGCAGGTCGAAGAAGATCGAACTCTTCAGCAGGTGTTCCGGTGTTCCCTGGTCGATCCAGCGCGCGAAGCGCCGTTCCCACTCCGGTCCGCTGAGACAGCACTCGGGATTGCCCGCCATGATGTCTCCCGGGCAGAGTTCGAACCCGCATTCGTCCAGCGCCTTGTTCACCGCCTGGGCGTACGGAAGCAGCCGCTTGCGCATGGCATCTTCCTGTCCCTTGTCGCAGCGGAACAGGATGCCGTTGTCCTGGTCGGTCTTCAGGGCCTGCTCTTCGCGCGCCTGGGAGCCGAAGGCGAGCCAGGTGAATTCGATGCCATCGAGATTGTACTCCCGGCGGATCAGGGCCAGAACGCGGCGGGTCGCGTGGTCGTTGATGCGGGTGATGAGGCGCAGGATCTGGTCGGCCTCGGCTCCCTGGCTGATCACCGCACCGATCATGCGCGGGACCTCTTGCAGATGCCCCGCAATGGCGGAGACCGTATCCGCGCGCAGGATTCCCCGCACCAGGCGGTCCAGTGTCAGCGGGTTGGAGGTCAGCAGATCGCGCTCGCCGAGCACCCCGACCAGGCGACCGTTCGAGACCACGCAGATGTGCTTCATCCCGTGCTCGGCCATGGTCTCGATCCCCTCGAAACCGGGGGCGGAATCCGGCAACGCGATGGGATCCGGGGTCATCACCTGTTGCAGCGGGGTATCCAGCGGCAGTTCCTGCAGCGCGACACGCCCGAGTAGGTCGGTCATCGTAAAGATGCCAACCGGTCGCTGGTCACCGTCGATCGCGACAATCGAGCCCACCCGTGCTTCGCGCATCGTCGTGAGCGCGTCGCGCAGGGTCGCGTCGGGCGCGCAGGTGACCGGCTCGCGCGCGATGCGTGCACCCAGCGGGGTATTCAGCTGGCCGCTGCCGGCGGAGTCCCCGAGGTTTCGCGTGAGCAGCCCCTGGTGCACGCGCTCGAGCAGGCTCGCCAGACGCCGGGAGCAGAAATCACTGAAGACCTGGGACCGGGACCGCAAGCGGTCGAAATCCTCCACCGAGAGCTCGAGGCAGATCGTGTCCTCGAGGGCGCGATGCACCGTGTGCACGGGGCGCCGTCCCAGCAGTGCGCCGATCGGGAAAGACTCGCCGGGAACCAGTTCCCAGGCCTTGCCGGAGATCTGCTCGTCTTCGCTCGGCGTTTCTCCCCGGACCCGTCCCTGGCGGATGATGTGAAAGCGTTGCGCGGGTCCGCTGTCGGGATCGGTGATGCGTTCGCCGCTGGCATAGAAACGCGTCTCCAGACGGGGCAGCAGAAACTCCATCGCGTCCGGTTCGAGCTGGTCGAACGGAGCGTGGGTGTTCAGGAACTCCCGGGTTGTGTCGAGGGCGTCTGGCATCGGGTGCGCGGGTATGGGTACCGTGCCGCAGGGGGAGCAAGAAGCGCGCCACGGCGCCTGGCCACTGCCAAAACAGGGGTTTGAGATCCGGCTGGAGATTCCTGTGTCGAGCCTCCGTTACCTTGCGTAACACCGGGTGTTACGCAAGGTAACGGAGGGTTTTCCCGCGCTGGAAATCAGGGTCGCGGCAGGTTCTCGCGCTGGCGGCGTTCCCACAGCGTCTTGCGGCTGATGCCCAGCGCGCGTGCGAGCTCCGTCTCGTTCATATGGCTCTGGTTCTCGATCACGAAGCGCCGGAAATACTCGTTCAGACTCGCGGACCGGGACAGAGGCTCGGTCGCCGGGCGGTCGAGCCCAAGGTGTCCCCAGTCGATGCGGTTGTGTTCGGATAGCACCACCGCGCGCTCCAGCGCGTTCTTGAGTTCGCGCACGTTGCCCGGCCAGTCATAAGCCTGCATGCGTCGCCGGGTCTCGTCGCTCAGCGTGAGGCCGGGAGTGCCGAACCGCTGTTCGAGTTCCGCGAGGAAATGCGTCACCAGAAGATCGAGATCCTGCAGCCGTTCCCGCAACGGTGGGATACGCAGCTCGAGCACCCTGAGCCGGTAGTAGAGGTCGGCGCGGAACTCGCCGGTGTCGATCATCGCCTCGAGATCCCGGTGCGTCGCGGCCAGCAGGCGCACGTCGACCCGCCGGGCCTGGTTGGCGCCCACCGGGCGGATTTCGCCTTCCTGCAGCACGCGCAGCAGGCGGGCCTGGGCCGCCGGCGCGAGTTCCCCGATCTCGTCCAGAAACAGCACGCCGCCATGCGCCGCCTCGATCAGGCCCGTGCGCGCCTTGACGGCGCCGGTGTATGCGCCCTGCGCGTGTCCGAAGAGCTCGGCCTCGACCAGCCCTTCCGGAATCGAGGCGCAGTTCACCGGGATGAAGGGCTGCGCGGCGCGTGGGCTCAGGGTGTGGATGGCACGGGCCGCGACCTCCTTGCCGGTACCCGATTCGC
The DNA here is from genome assembly GCA_007119005.1 of Thioalkalivibrio sp. Taxonomy (GTDB): domain Bacteria; phylum Pseudomonadota; class Gammaproteobacteria; order Ectothiorhodospirales; family Ectothiorhodospiraceae; genus Thioalkalivibrio. The sequence goes on along the minus strand of SKQM01000045.1, from coordinate 9,752 downwards.
CCCGGATCAACACCGTGGAGTCGATGGCGGCAACCTTGCGGATCTGCTGACGCAGGGTGGCGATCGCGGCCGACTCGCCGAGCAGTCCCTGTTGCGCCGATGCGTCCGCCTGCACCTTGGCATCGTGCCGATGATGGGTGCTGCTGCGCAGCGCGGCGCGCAGGGTCAGCAGCAGTGCGTCGTGATCGAAGGGCTTCGCGATGTAGTCGATCGCCCCCGACTTCATGGCCTCCACGGCCGAAGGGACGGAGGCGTAGCTGGTCATGATCACGGTCGGCAACTGCGGGTACTCGCCGATCAATGCCGTGCCCTCTCCGTCCGGCAGGCGCAGGTCGGCGAGCAGCAGGTCAAAGGCGGTCCGGTCCACCTGTTCGCGTGCGCTGGAGAGATCTTCGGCGAGCGCGACCTCGAAGCCCTGGTGCTCCAGGAAGCGGCGCACTCCGCGCCGAATCGTCGCCTCGTCATCGATCACGAGAATTCGTGTCATGCGTTCCTGCCGGTCGGAAGGGTCAGGATGAATTGGGCGCCGCCCTCGGGGGCATTCATCGCCACTAGGCTACCACCATGATCCTGCACGATGCTGTAGGCCACTGGCAGCCCGAGCCCGGTCCCCTGGCCCGCGGGCTTGGTCGTGAAAAAGGGTTCGAACAGCCGGTCGAGGGTGGACGGAGCGATGCCCGGGCCCTGGTCGTGGATGGTGATGCGGACCCGCGCGCCCGTCTTCTGCGCCCCGATGCCGATGCTGGCATCTGCGGGCGAGGCCTGTTCGGCGTTGGTCAGCAGGTTGATGAAGACCTGCAGCAGCTTCGGGCGGGCGCCCAGCAGCGTCAGCCCTTCCAGTCCGTCCAGTTCATAGCGGATGTCCTTGCGCCCGGCGAGACGGGTCAGGCGGATGGCTTCGTCGATCAGATCGGCGAGATCGACCGGCTCGAAGCGGTTGCGCGGTGGCGTGTCCGAGTGGGCGAAGGCGATCAGGGATTGCACGATGGCGTTGATGCGTCGGGTCTGGGCAATGATGTCATCAGCGATATCGCGGATCTCGCCGGGATCGTCTTCCAGCGGCAGGGTCTGTGCAAGCGAGGCGATACCCGCAAGCGGGTTGCCGATCTCGTGCGCGACACCCGCTGCGAAACGCCCGATGGACGCGAGTCGGTCGCTGTGCGCGACTTCGCTCTCCAGCTGCACCCGCGCGGTCACGTCCTCGATCAGGATCACGTAACCCTCGCGGCGTCCGGCGGTAACCTCCAGCGCGGATTTGTGCAGGTTCAGGCGCCGGGGTCCGTGGCGGGTTTCTAGATTCAGCTTGTAGATCTGGCGGTCGTCGCTGTCGAGGAAGGCCTGCAGCAGGCCGCCCCAGGGCCGTTCCACCCGTTCGACCAGCTGCCCGACCGCGCCATCCGTGGGAATGCCCGTGAGTCGGGTCAGCGCGTGGTTCCAGCCGGTGATCTCGCCGCCGGGAGTCAGGCTGCACACGCCCAGCGGCAGTTCGTGCAGGATCTGCCGGTGGAAGCGGCGCAGCGCATCGAGTTCGGCCGCAAGCCCGGTGAGGGGCAGGCGGGCATCCTCAAGCTGCTGTTCGATCCGGCGCAGGCTCTCGCCGAGGCTGGAACGCCCGGCGGCATCCAGACGCAGGTGCTGGTCCACGATCATGCGCGCCAGCACCGGGCCGAGCAGGCCTGACAGGTTGCGCTCGATGCGTTCGCGCAGCCGTCGCAGATCCCGGCGCGACCGCGTGTGCCGCGGCAGGCCGAGGTCATCCAGCGCCCGCTGCACCTCGTGCCGGGCGGGCATGTTCCCGAGCGTGGCCGCCAGTTCCGCCTCCATCTCCGGCACGTCCCGGGCCAGGGGCAGGTCGATGCTGGCATAGACAGGTTCCCGCGGGCAGCAGGCCTGCCCGGCCTCGATCTCCTGCTCGTTGGGCCGCGACAGCAAAGACCCGAGGATGAACAGCAGGGCGTTCGCGCCCAGGCTCACCGTCAGCGCGAAGGTCCAGGGATCGAGGCCGCCGCCCGCGACCAGTTCCTGCAAGCGGGGTGCCTGCGGCCAGATCCCGGCGTTGCTCAGCAACGGTGTGACCAGGCTGAAGAACCAGCCGGTGATTCCGGCGCCGAGCCCGAGCAGGAAACCGATGCGGGTCGCCCGCGGCCACAGCAGCAGGCCGAAGAGCCCGGGCAGGAACTGTGCGACGGCGGCGAAGGAGATCAGGCCGAGCTGGGCCAGCCCTTCGATGACCTGCAGCAGGCCGTAGAAGCCGTAGCCGAGCGCGATGATCAGCACGATCCAGATGCGCCGCCCCCAGAGCAGGTTTCGGTACAGATTCGCCGGCAGGCCCTGCCGCTCACGCAGGCTGGCAGGCAGTGACAGGTAGTTCATCCCCATGTTGGCCAGCGCCAGCGTGGTGACGATCATCATCGCGCTGGCCGCGGAAAGGCCGCCGACGAAGATCAGTAACGCCAGCGTCGGGGATTCGAGCCAGGAGGCCAGCCCCAGCGCGTAGTAATTCGTCTGCTGCGTCAGTTCGGCTGCCTGCCCGGCCCAGTAGAGGAGCGGCATCGGCAGGTTCAGCAGCAGCAGGAACAGCGGGAAGCCCCAGGCGGCGCGATTCAGGGTCTCGGGGTTGATGTTCTCCGTGAACAGCATGTGAAACTGCCGCGGCAGCAGGAAGGCGGCCGCAAAGGCCAGCACCATCAGGCTGGTCCAGCCCCCCTCGAGCACCGGCTGGTACAGCGCGGTGACCGCCTCGGGGTGTGCTTCCAGCCAGGCGTCCAGACCCTGCAGGCCTCCGAAGACCGCGAACAGCGCGATGCCGGCGATCACCAGCAGCGCGACCAGCTTCACCAATGACTCGAAGGCGATTGCGACCACCAGACCCGAGTGTTTTTCCCGCGGCGAGATGTGCCGTGCCCCGAACAGGATCGCGAACAGTGCGATGGTTGCGGTGAAGGTCAGCGCCAGCAGGTGCGGCGGCGTGTCCGCGGTCAGCACCGCGGCCGATTCGGCGACCGCCTTGATCTGCAGCGCGATGTAGGGGAGAACGCCGGTCAGCATGAACAGCGCGACCAGTGGTCCGGTGAGCCGGCTGCGGTAGCGGAAGGCGAACAGGTCGGCCAGCGAGGTCAGCTGGTGCTCGCGCGCGAGCCTGAGTATCGGGCGCAACAGGAACGGCGTGGCCGCAAACGCGAGCGTGACGCCGAGATAAATCGTCAGGTACAGATAGCCGTGGGTCTCGAGAAAGCCGAGGTTGCCGTAGAAGGTCCAGGAGGTCGCGTAGACGCCCAGCGACAGCGTGTACACCCAGCCGTTGCCGGCGAGCCTGCCGAAGGCCCGTGAGCGTTCGGCCGCGAAGGCGATGCCGAACAGCAGCGCGAGGTAGACCACCCCGACTGCATAGAGCAGGCCGAGGCTAAGGGTCACGGCGTCCGAGCATCGTCAGCGCGATCAGTCCGACGAGCACGGCCCAGGCGGCGAAGGGCCACCACCAGGCCGGTGCGATCGCGGCGACCCAAAGAACCACCGGCGACAGGAAGAGCAGGATGCCGATCAGCAGCACCAGCACGCTCGCAGCCTGGCTCACAAGCGGCCCTGTGCATTCAAGATGGATGTTCTGCGATGTTTCATCGGATGCTTCCCCGGCTAACCATCATGGCGTGACAGGCCACCTCGAAATATGAAAGCGCAGGCGCCGCATGGAGTGCGGCGGCTTGCCCCTCGCACCCCAGAGCGCCAACGGAGCGCAAGAGACCGCAGACCGTCCAGCCGAGAGAGCGGTATGGACACCGATGGATCCTGCGCGCTGCGCGCGATTTTCAAGTCAACTCCCAACCCACCGTGTTCCCTGTGCCTAACCCGTGACTTTAGCCCGGTGGCCGCAGTCGTGCCTCCGGAATCGGTCCGGCCGGCAGCCGCTCGGGGTTCCAGTGGCGCCGACCGTGTTCCAGAAGGTCATCGATGGCGCCGGGCTCCGAGCCGCCGAAGCCGGGATCGATTCCCGGAATGCCGATCGTGTTCAGGATCCGCGCGAGCAGGGCCGCGGGGCGCTCACGCGGTGCCGGCACGGCGCCCGTGGACTTGGCCAGCTTCAGCCGGCTGGCGGCGATCACCACCGGGTGATGCAGGTAACGGGGTGGCGGATGTCCCAGCGCCTGGTAGAGCTGGAGCTGCCTCGGTACCGAGCCCAGCAGGTCGATGCCGCGGACCACGTCGGTCACCCCGAGCGCGATGTCATCGACGACGGTCGCCAGCTGGTAGGCGAACACGCCGTCGGCGCGGCGGATCACGAAGTCGCCGCCCAGCAGATGCAGATCGAACCCGATCGGCCCGAGGCCGCGGTCGGTGACCGTCCAGTGCTGCTGGTCCGCACGCAGGCGGATGGAACGGCCCTTGCGCCCCGCAGGGATGCCGGGGCGGCAGGTGCCCGGGTAGATCGGTCCCTCCAGGCCTGCGAGTCCGGCAGCCGCTACCTCCTGCCGGGAGCAGGCACAGGCGAACACACGGTCACGCGCCTCCAGGCGTGCAAGGCCTTCCCGGTGGGCGGGTTCGCGCTCGCTCTGACGGATGACCGGGCCATCCCAGCCGAGCCCATAGGCCTCGAGCGTGCGCAGGATGTCGTCGGCCGCACCGGCAACGGTTCGTGGCGGGTCGACGTCATCGATGCGAAGGTGCCACCGGCCGTGCCGGCTCCGGGCGTCCAGCCAGGAGATCACCGCGGCGGTCAGCGAACCCGCGTGCAGCGGCCCTGATGGCGTCGGCGCGAAACGGCCCGTGTAGGCGGTCAAGCCGATGGTGTGGAAAGGCCGGTGTGAGGCACTGCGATTCCCGCTACGGCAGTGCCGCTTAGGCCATCTGCTTCTCTTTGATCTCCGCCAGCGTCTTGCAGTCGATGCACAGGGTGGCGGTCGGGCGTGCCTCGAGCCGGCGGATCCCGATCTCCACCCCGCAGGCTTCGCAGTAGCCGTAGTTGCCCAGTTCGATGTTGCGCAGGGACTCGTCGATCTTCTTGCAGAGCTTGCGTTCGCGGTCACGCGCCCGCAGCTCCAGGCCGAATTCCTCTTCCTGCGTTGCGCGGTCGGCGGGGTCGGCGAAGTTTGCCGCCTCCTGCTTCATGTGGCCCACTGTCCGGTCAACTTCCTCCATCAGTTCCTGTTTCCAGGCGAGCAGGAGTTCCCGGAAATGTACCAGCTGGTCCTTGCTCATGTACTCTTCGCCGGCTTCCGGCTCGTACGCGGCAATTCCGCTGGCCACCATGTGCTTGGAGGACGGCTTGGTCTTCTTCGGGTCTGCGGCCATGGTCGCTGGTCTCCGGGAGGAAATGGGCGCCTTTACTATCAGAGTAAGCGCGCCCAGGCAAGGGTTGGGGCCGGGAGATGTGCAAATTTTTCGTTCCGGGATGCCTGCGTCTCGGGTGTGCCGAAGGGCTTTCGCCGCGTGGCCGGATGGGATCCCGCGGAGGTTGAATGGACAAACTCAGCGCACTGATCTTCGATGTCGACGGTACGCTCGCCGATACCGAGCGTGACGGCCACCGGGTCGCGTTCAACCGGGCCTTTGGCGAGGCCGGTCTGGACTGGTTCTGGGACGAGGGCCGGTACGGTGACCTGCTCCGAGTGACCGGCGGCAAGGAGCGGATACGTCTCTATGTTTCCGAGGACTGGCCGGATCTGCTCGAGGCAGCAGACATCGACGAACGCATCAGGGCGCTGCACGCAGCCAAGACCCGTCACTACCTGTCCCTGCTCGAGACCGGGGCGATCCCGCTCCGGCCGGGCGTACGGCGATTGCTGCTGGAAGCGCGTGCAGCGGGTCTGCGCCTCGCCATCGCCACCACCACCACGCCCGACAACGTGACCACGCTGCTGCGCACCACGCTCGGTGAGGACGGTGTCGCATGGTTCGAGGTGATCGCGGCCGGCGACATCGTTCCGGCAAAGAAGCCTGCGTCCGACATCTTTGATGTGGCGCTCTTGGGACTCGGGTTGCCGCCAACGGCCTGTCTTGCATTGGAGGATTCCGAGAACGGGCTTCGGGCAGCGCTCGGGGCCGGGGTCCCGACCGTGGTGACCACCAACGGCTATACCCGGGGCCAGGACTTCACCGGCGCGATCGCGGTGCTGGATGGCTTCGGCGAGCCGGGTGCCCCAGTGGCCGTGCAGGCCGGGACAGCGCCGGGCTCCGGGTATGTCGATGTCGAGAGCCTCGTGGCCTGGCACCGCGCAGCGCAGTCCAGCCGATAAGGATGCCCGGAGGAGGTGAGCCCCTGGGCGACGGGTCTTGGCCAGTGGTCAGGTCGCCGAGAGGGCTCGCCTCCCTCAGATGGCTGGGCCTGGGATTGCACGGGGGGCAGGCCACTGGCCGATCGGCTTCTCAGGTGCGTTTTTTCGGTTTCCTGTCCGCACCCTTCGGCGCCGGCTTTGCGTCCAGCACCTGCAGGTCGAGTGTGCCGCGCACGAGCCGCGCCTGCAGTTGTGTTCCGACCAGCGACCGGTCGGCCTCGCGGATCACGCGCTGATCCCTGGTGAGCAGGATGCTATAGCCGCGCTCGAGCACCCCCTCGGGTGACAGCGCCTGCAGTCGGCCGGTCGTGGCCTGAAGCCGCGCCGAATCCCGGCGCAACCTGTCCTGTACCTCGCGCAACAGCCGACTGCGGAATCCCTCGAGCCGCTCCCGCTGCTGGAGCAGTTGCCGGGCCGGGCGCGCCAGCCACAAACGGTGGTGCTGCTGCCGGAGCTGTGCGCGCAGCGCCTGGACGCGCTGGGCCGGGTTGTGCACCTGCAGTTGCAGCATCAACTGCTGCAGACGGGAGGTCTGCCGCTCCCGATGCCGCGAGACGCTGCGGGTCAGTCGTCCACGCAGTTCGTCGAGACGCAGCAGGTGCTGCTCGAGTCGCCGTCCGGGGTGTACCCGCAGCAGGCGGGCCCGGCAGTGCTCCAGGCGCTGGCGACGTTCCCGCTGCTGGCTGGCCACCACCTGGCCGAGCCGGGCAGCCGCTTCACGCAGCTGCCGCCTGAGCACCGCCCCGTCGGGGCTGACCGCCTCGGCCGCAGCCGTTGGCGTGGACGCGCGCAGGTCGGCGACAAAATCCGCGATGGTCGTGTCGGTCTCGTGCCCGATGCCGGTGACTACCGGTATCGGGCAGGCGGCGATGGCCCGCGCGACGGCCTCTTCGTTGAAGGCCCAGAGATCTTCCAGCGCGCCACCACCGCGCGCCAGGATCAGCACATCCACCGCGGCCTCCCTAGCTGCCTGGTCCAGTGCCGCGACGATCTGCGGCGCCGCGGCGGCCCCCTGCACGGCCACTGGGTAGAGCCGGAAGGGGAGTAGCAGCGGGAAGCGCCGGGCCAGGGTCCGGGCGATGTCGTGCCGGACGTCGCCCTGAGCCGAGGTGATGACCCCCAGCCGGTGCACCAGCGGTGGCAGCGGCAGCTTCAGTTCGGCATCGAACAGGCCTTCCGCCAGGAGTCGCGCCTTCAGGCGCTGGAACTCCGCGAGCAGCCGACCCTCGCCGGCGGACTCCAGGCGCTCTACCACCAGCTGGAACTGGCCGCGCGCGATGTAGACGCCGGGCCGCGCTAAGACCAGCACGCGGTCGCCGTCGGCGAAAGGCGCGGCGTTGCGGGCCTGTCCGCGGAAGAGCGTGCAACTGATGCTCGCGCTGTCGTCCTTCAGCGAGAAATACTGGTGGCCCGATGCATACCGGCGCAGGTTCGAGACTTCGCCCTCGACCCAGACCGATCCGAAGCCCGCACGCAGGAGATCGTCCGCGCGCTGGTTCAGTTGGCTGACGCTGAGAACGCTCCGTTCGTCGGTCATGGCTGCCCTCGTCCGCCTGCGGGGTTGTATGGCTTTGCTTTACCGAAGAAGCCACGAATTTTATACTGATCGGCTATTTCCCTGCCCCCTCACCCCGGAACCCCTGGAGCCGCCCATGCGCATACTCGCGGAAGCCCTCACCTTCGACGACGTGCTGCTGCTGCCCGGGCATTCCACCGTAATGCCGCGCGACGTCGACCTCAACACTCGCCTCACGCGCGAAATCATGCTCGGCTCGCCACTGATTTCCGCGGCCATGGACACCGTCACCGAGGCCCGGCTGGCGATCGCGATGGCTCAGGAGGGTGGTGTTGGCGTGGTGCACAAGAACATGAGCGCGGAGCGCCAGGCCGATCATGTGCGCCAGGTGAAGAAGTTCGAGGCCGGGGTGATCAGTGATCCGATCACCGTAGCCCCGGGCACCAGCATCGGCGAGGTGATGGAGCTGACCCGCGCGAACCGCATTTCCGGCGTGCCGGTGGTGGATGGCAACGATCTGGTCGGGATCGTGACCTCGCGCGATCTCCGCTTCGAAACCCGCATGCACTCGCCCGTTTCCGAGGTGATGACGCCCAAGGAGCGGCTGGTCACCGTCCCGGAGGGCGCGGAGCGGGAACAGGTGATGGAACTGCTGCACAAGCACCGGATCGAGAAGGTGCTGGTGGTCAACGACCGCTTCCAGCTGCGCGGGATGATCACCGTAAAGGACATCCAGAAGTCCTCCGAACATCCCGGAGCCTGCAAGGACGACCGCGGACGCCTGCGGGTGGGTGCGGCCGTCGGCGTCGGTGCCGGCACCGACGAGCGCGTCGCGGCGCTGGTCGAGGCGGGTGTCGACGTGATCGTGGTCGATACCGCGCACGGGCACTCGCAGGGGGTGCTCGACCGTGTGCGCTGGGTCAAGCAGCACTACCCGGACGTGCAGGTGATCGGCGGCAACATCGCGACGGGTGAAGCGGCCCGCGATCTGGTCGCCGCGGGTGCCGACGCGGTGAAGGTCGGAATCGGCCCCGGCTCCATCTGCACCACGCGCATTGTCGCGGGGGTCGGTGTGCCGCAGATCACTGCCATCTCCAACGTCGCCAGGGCGCTGGAGGGCACGGGTGTCCCGCTGATCGCGGATGGCGGCGTGCGTTTCTCGGGGGACATTGCCAAGGCCATCGCGGCGGGGGCTCATAGCGTGATGCTGGGCTCTCTGTTCGCCGGAACCGAGGAAGCGCCGGGCGAAGTGGAGCTGTTCCAGGGGCGTTCGTACAAGTCCTATCGTGGCATGGGCTCGCTTGGCGCGATGCAGCAGGGGTCCTCCGATCGCTATTTTCAGGAGGCGGCCAGCGGCCCCGAGAAGTATGTGCCCGAGGGTATCGAGGGCCGGGTCCCGTATAAGGGGCCGGTCACCGCGATCATCCACCAGTTGACCGGCGGGCTGCGTTCGTCGATGGGCTATGTGGGTGCGCGCACGATCGAGGAGATGCGCAGCAAGCCGCAGTTCGTGCGCGTCACCTCCGCCGGCATGCGCGAAAGCCACGTGCATGACGTGGCGATCACGAAAGAAGCCCCGAACTACCGCCGCGACTGACGCCGATGACCCAGGACGTACACGCGCACCGGATCCTGGTGCTGGACTTCGGTTCGCAGTACACGCAGCTGATCGCGCGACGGGTGCGCGAGGCCGGGGTCTACTCCGAAATCCACCCCTGGGACATGAACCGGGACGCGATGCGCGAGTTCGCGCCGAGCGGGATCATCCTGTCCGGCGGCCCCGAATCCGTGCACATGGACGATCCCCCGGGGGCGCATCCGCTGGTCTTCGAACTCGGCGTGCCGGTGCTCGGCATTTGCTACGGCATGCAGACCATGGCCGCGCAGCTCGGCGGCCAGGTCGAGCCGTCGACCCACCGCGAGTTCGGCTACGCGCAGGTCCGCGCCCGCGGCCACACCCGCCTGCT
>SKQM01000041.1 GCA_007119005.1 Thioalkalivibrio sp. | reverse complement strand
TGGCATCCTATGCACCGCTGTTTATGCTTGTCCAATCCCGTATAGGCTCATATATTGGACAAACGTTGGACAGGGCACTACTGGGGCAGGTCGTCAATAAGCTCTTGATGGCGTTGAAAGTCGGTTCCGCGGCGTTGCCGGGCCCGGCAACGCCGGCCGGCGAGGGAGTTCCGCCGCTTGGCTTCGCGCTCGGACAGGTCGCGGACATTTTCATCCTGGCCGAGAATGCCCGCGGACTCGTGCTGGTGGACATGCACGCGGCCCACGAGCGCGTGACCTATGAACGTCTGAAGCGCGAGTGGCGCGAGGCCCGCGTGACCCGCCAGCCGCTGCTGGTGCCCGAGACCCTTGCGGTCACCCGTGCCGAGGCCGATCTCGTCGAATCCTCGGCCGGACTTCTGGACGGCCTTGGCTTCGAGCTGGACCGGGCCGGGCCGGAAACGGTGACGCTGCGCGCGGCACCGGCGCTGCTGCAGGGGCGCGATCTGCCGCAGCTCGTGCGGGATCTGCTTGCGGACATGCACAATCTCGGGCATGCCGACCGGGCCGAGGCGGCTCTTGACGCGGTGTTGAGCACCATGGCCTGCCACGGTTCGGTCCGCGCGGGGCGGCGCCTGAGTCTCCCGGAGATGAATCGTCTGTTGCGTGACATGGAAGCGACGGACAACTGCGGACAGTGCAATCATGGCAGGCCGACCTACGTCGAGCTGGATCGCCAGGCGCTGGACCGCCTGTTCCTGCGCGGGAGGTGAAACGGTGCCACAGCCGGTGATCCTGCTGATGGGCCCCACGGCCACCGGCAAGACCGCGCTGGCCCTGGAGCTTGCCGAGCGGATCGGCGGAGAAATCGTCAGCGTCGACTCCGCGCTGGTCTACCGGGGCATGGACATCGGCACTGCCAAGCCCAGTGCGGCCGAGCGCGCCCGCGTAGCGCACCACCTGATCGACATCCGTGAACCCGAGGAGACCTGGTCCGCTGCGGATTTCGCGGAACACGCGCAGCGGTTGATCGGCGCGATCCACGGGCGCGGGCACGTCCCGCTTCTGGTCGGCGGGACCATGCTTTATTTTCGCGCGCTAATCGCAGGCCTGGACGCGATGCCCGCGGTGGATCCCGCGATCCGTTCGGAGTTGCGTGCCCGACTTCCGGAGGTGGGGGCCGCCGCCCTGCATGCCGAGCTGCGGTCGGTCGATCCCGTTTCGGCGGAGCGCATCCACCCGAACGATCCGCAGCGGATTCTGCGTGCGCTGGAGGTCTACCGCAGCACGGGCCGTGCGCTTTCGGCCTTCCAGACCGGCCAGCGTCGGGGGCTCCCCGATCACTGGCGCTGCCTTGCGCTGCTTCCGGAAGACCGTGCCCGTCTGCGCGAGCGCATCGCGCAGCGTTTCGACGCGATGATGGCCGCGGGCTTCGAGGGGGAATTGCGGAAGCTGATGGCGCGTCCCTGTCTGACAGCCAGCCATGCCTCGCAGCGTGCGGTCGGTTACCGGCAGGGTTGGCTGTGGCTGTCGGGCGAAATCGGCTACGAAGTTTTCCGGGAGCGCGCCATCACCGCGACGCGGCAGTTGGCGAAGCGGCAGCTGACCTGGCTACGCGGCATGGGTGGTTTCGAGCGTATCCGGGCGGAGGGTGCCGGTGTGGAAGACCTGCTGCTTCGGCTTCCATCCGGGGTGTGGCGCAGTTGATGCGGGATCTTGGTGCGATGCAGCGCCGGCACTATGCTATGTTCCATAAACTTGCGGGGCGCCAGGGCGGGCCCGCCAACCCAGAACAAAAAGGACATCGACCATGGCAAAAGGGCAGATGCTACAAGAACCCTTTCTCAATGCGTTGCGCCGCGACCGCATTCCGGTTTCGGTGTATCTGGTGAACGGAATCAAGCTGCAGGGACAGATCGAGTCCTTCGACCAGTTTGTCGTGCTGCTGAAGAGCGCGGTATCGCAGATGGTCTACAAGCATGCGATTTCGACCATCGTGCCGTCCCGGCAGGTGCGCCTGCACCTCGAGGGCGAGGAGCCTTCCGCGGAGGAGGGTGACTCCTGAACACATGCCGCAGGTGATCCCTCTTGTTTGAGCGCCCGCAGAGCGGCGACCGCGCGCTTCTGGTGGCGCTGGAGATCGGCGAGGTCGTCGATCTCGGTCCGCAGATCGAGGAGTTCCGGGATCTCGCCGAGTCCGCCGGGGCTCTGGTGGTCGATATCATTTCCGGAACGCGGCGCCATCCCGACCCGCGCTTCTTCGTGGGGTCGGGCAAGGCCGACGAGATTGCGGCCGCGGTCGCAGCCACCGGCGCGGATGTGGTCATCTTCAACCACCCGCTGTCGCCGAGCCAGGAGCGCAACCTGGAGCGGCATTTCAGCTGCCGCGTGCTCGATCGCTCGGGCCTGATCCTGGACATCTTTGCCCAGAGGGCGCGCTCGCACGAGGGCAAGCTGCAGGTGGAACTGGCGCAACTCCGGCACATGGCGACCCGTCTGGTACGTGGCTGGACCCACCTCGAGCGCCAGAAGGGCGGTATCGGGCTGCGCGGACCGGGCGAGACGCAGCTGGAAACCGACCGGCGCCTGCTCGCGGCCCGCATCAAGCACATCGAGAGGCGTCTGGAGAAGGTGCAGCGCGCGCGCGAGCAGGGTCGTCAGGCGCGCCGGCGCAACGAGACGCCAACGGTGGCCCTGGTCGGCTACACCAACGCCGGCAAGTCCACGTTGTTCAACCGTCTGACCGAGGCTCGGGTCTATGCGGCCGACCAGCTGTTCGCGACGCTGGACCCGACATTGCGGCGTGTCGATCTCGCACCGCACCGGTCGGTCATCCTCGCGGATACCGTGGGATTCATCCGCGACCTGCCGCATGAACTGATCGCCGCCTTCAAGGCCACGCTCACGGAGACGCGGGAGGCGGCGCTGCTGCTGCACGTGATCGATGCCGCGGATCCGGAGCGCGATGCGCACATCGCTCAGGTCGAGTCGGTATTGCAGGAGATCGGCGCTTCGGAGATGCCGATCTGGCGCATTTACAACAAGATCGACCAGCTGCCCGAGACCGGTGAACTGGAGTCGGCCCGGTTCGGTGGTGATGCGATCTGGCTGTCCGCCGTCACCGGTGAAGGCGTCGAGGAGCTCGAGCAGCGGCTCGCCCGCCACTTCACCGAATCGATGTTCAGCGGCTGGCTGGAGTTGCCTGCATCGGCCGGCCGGCTGCGCAGTCGCCTGTTCGCGGAGCGGGCAGTCGAGGCGGAGCAGACCGGAAGCGGGGGGGCGATGCTCCTGCGCCTGAATCTTCCGGAGCGCCGGCTCCGGTCTCTGTTGCGCGAGGCCGGCCTGGACGAGGATCCGGAGGATCTGCGGGCCGGGCCGGAGTCCGGGAGCCCTCCCGAGCCCGCGGCAGCCGCACCGGCAGAGCGGCTTCATTAGGGAGATACGCCCGGGTCGCCGAGAGGGCTCGCCTCCCACAAGGGAGCCCGG
>SKQM01000042.1 GCA_007119005.1 Thioalkalivibrio sp. | reverse complement strand
GGGCAGCACCGGCTCTTCGCTGCCCGACATCTCGCTGTCGAGGTCAAGCCCCGCGACCCAGCCGAGCTCGCGGGCGCGTTGAACCGCCGCGCCGTGAATACGGGCGTGGCGCTCCTGCAGTTCTGCCGGCAGGTTGCGCGCCAGCAGGCCGTATTTGTCCCACTCGGCGCTGACACGGTCGTGCAGGTTCTGGATCTGTCCGAGCTGCCAGCCCTCGCCGGTCTCGGTCTCGGGAATCAGGCTGAAGACCCAGGCGTCCTTGATGATGCCGCCGATCGCGGTCATGCCGCCGTGCAGGTCATTGTGAATGCCGACGTAACGGCGATCCCGGGTGAAACTTTCTCGTGCGCTCATGGGCCGAATTGTAGCCCGTCCGGCACCCGGGTCGCCATGCGCGCCGGTCGGGTACCCGGTTCCGAAGAGGAGGCGAGTGATCTTGCCCCAGGATAGCCTGTCGCGGCTGCGGCTGCGCGTGACGCTGAAACTGATGGCGCTCGGCGCACTGCTGCTCTTCCTGCTGGTGATTCTGCGCGCACTGTTCTCGCCGCCCGGCGGTGATGTGCGGCTGCCGCTGGAGGTCGATCTCCGCGCGATCGAGCCTGGCGAACACCAGCGGGTGACCTGGAACGGTCGCAGGGTCCTGGTCCTGCACCGTGACGCCGCGATGCTCGACGCGTTGCCGGACGCTGAGGAACTGTACGATCCGAACTCGCGCTTCGACCGGCGTCCGCGCGCGATCACCGCGCCGCATCGCGGATGGGTGCCCCAGTGGCTCGTGATCTACGCCGAAAGCACGGATCTTGGCTGCGACCTGGATATCGTGCCGCCACCCGCGTCGGACGCCTGGGTCGGCGGTTTGCGTGATCGTTGCCGCGGCGGGCGCTACGATTTTGCCGGCCGCGTCTACAAGGGCCAGCCGGCAATGCGCAACCTTGAGATCCCGTCGTATCGCCTCGAAGGAGACCGTCTGATTCTCGGCGTCGATTGACCCGGGCTGGGCGAAGACTACCGTGGGAGGCGAGCCGTCTCGGCGACCGGCCCATGATTATTGTGGGAGGCCAGCCCTCTGGGCGACGCGTTTCCCGCATGGGGCACTAGCTTCGTGACACAGCAAGGGAACTCTCGGGGGGGTGTCCTGCCGGCACCTTCGGCAGATAAACGTCGAAGCGCGTGCTCCGACCGCGCAGGCTGCGTGCCGGTTTCAGATCGCCGAGGCAGGGTGCGTGCAGGGGCCGCTTCACCACCACGCTGTGGCGAACGTGCCGCAGCAGCACGGCGAGGGTCTCCGGGGCATCGGAATCGGCGTCGGCCCCGAGCAGCCGATGCAGCACCCGCATGTCCTTCTTGACCTGGGCATTCTTGCGGCGGGGCGGAAACATCGGGTCGAACACCGCTGCGTCGAAGACCCTTCCGTGACGCGACAGCCACTGGCGCACGTCGCCCTGCTGCAGGTCGACGCGCGCGAGTGGCGCGCGCAGGGCCTCGTGGGCGGATGCCCGTTCCAGCGCATCCGCCAGCAGGGCTGCGAGCACCGGGCTGCGCTCCAGCGCCAGGACCTCGAAGCCCCAGGCCGCCAGCACCAGCGCATCGCGTCCGAGTCCGGCCGAGGCATCCAGAATCTGGCTCCCGCGCGGCAGACGCCCGAGAGACCGCACGAGGTCCTCGCGCGACTGCGCGGCGCGTGCCTGCCGGTAGCCGCGGGTGCCGCCGGTGAGATCGATGTTCAGTGCCAGCGGCGGGTCCGTTCCCTGATGCGCGACAAGCGTCAGGCCCTCGGCTTCGCAGACCAGCTCAAGGCCTCCCTCTTCGGGGCCACCGGAAGTGATGACTCCCCGCATCAGGAGCTTCTGGGCCAGTCGGTGCGAAGTGGGCGGGCACTCCGGCGCGGCGCGGAAACGGATGGGCACCGGGTTTTTCGGGATCTTCAGTAATGCGGGGGAGGCGGTTCGGCTGCCGGATCGCTGTCTGGTGCATCCGTCAGCGCACGCAGCCGTTCACCGAGTTCGCGAACCTGCCGCGTCAGCAGGATGTTGGTCTGTTGCTGGTGCAGCAACTCCTCGCCCTGGCTTTGCAGCGCATATTCGAGGTGCGCCAGCCGGATCTCGAGTTCTTCGATCCGGGTTTCCAGTGCCCCTAGCGGTTCCGGGTTAGCGGTGCTCACGGGGTCACCACGTTGCGCGGGGCCTCGGCGAGGAAGGCCGCGATATTCGCGCGCACTTCTTCGAGCACGTTCTGGCGGGCGCTGCGGGCCGCCCAGGCGGTGTGCGGTGTCAGCACCAGATTGGGAATGTCCGGTGCGAGCAGCGGGTGCCCGGCCGGGGGCGGTTCCGGCTCCAGCACGTCGATGCCCGCTCCGCCCAGGTGCCCCGTACGCAGGCTGTCCGCGAGCGCGCGGGGTTCGATCAGGCCGCCCCGGGCGGTGTTGATCAGCAGGCTGCCCTGCGGCATCCGCGCAAGCCGGCGTCCGTCGATCAGATTCCGGGTACGGTCGGTAAGTGGGCAGTGCAGGCTCAGCACGTCCAGTTGCGGGAGGAGTTCGTCGAGAGCCGGCCGATCATCGGCCCCGGCAGCATCCGGTCGCAGGCTTCCTGCAACCGTGACCCGCATGCCGAAGGCCTCCGCCATCCGGGCCGTCGCCTGCCCGAGAACGCCGAAGCCGACGATCCCCAGGTGCATCCCGGCCAGTGTGCGGATCGGATGGTCCAGCAGGCAGAACTGGTCCGAGGCACTCCAGCGGCCCGCGCGGATGTCCGCCCGGTAGTCGTCGATGCGGGTGACCAGGGTGAGCAGCACGGCGAACACATGCTGTACCACCGAATCGGTCGCATAGTTGCGAGCGTTGCAAACGGGGATGCTGCGAGCGTCGGCGGCCGCCAGATCGATGTTGTTGGTCCCGGTGGCGGCGGCACAGATCAGCCGCAGGCGGGGCGCCGACGCGATCGCCTCGGCGCCCAGGAACACCTTGTTGGTGACCACCACCTCCGCATCGCGGATTCGCTCAGCGATCTCATCGGGTTCGGTTCGCTGGAAGAATTTCCATTCGGGCAGCGCCTGGCGCAGCGGTTCCAGGTCCAGGTCGCCGCGGTCCACCGTGTTCAGGTCGAGGAAAACACCCTTCATGCCTTCATCCGCACATCAGGTCGGGAAAGTGACCACGGCCTGAAAAAGGACAAGCCCCGGCTGGCGGGGCTTGTCGTGGAGAGCTGCTGGTTTCAGTTGTCGCCGGTGAACGCGTGGAAGAGGTTCAGCATGTGCAGGAACATCACGTAGAGGTTCGCGTACAGCGACACGGTCATCACGATGTAGTTGGCTTCCCGGTCGTGGATCATGCGGCTGGTGTCATACAGAATCGCCGCGGAGAGCAGCAGCACGACCGCAGCCGAGATGGTCAGCGACAGGGCCGGGATGCCCAGGAAGAGGTTGGCGACGATGGCGACCAGGGCCAGCACCAGACCGACGATCAGGAAGCCGC
>SKQM01000191.1 GCA_007119005.1 Thioalkalivibrio sp. | reverse complement strand
CCGCTCGCGTCCAGATCCTCGAGCGCAACGTGACGGTAAGTGACGTCGAGACCGCCACCCTCGGCGT
Organism: Thioalkalivibrio sp.; assembly: GCA_007119005.1. Taxonomy (GTDB): domain Bacteria; phylum Pseudomonadota; class Gammaproteobacteria; order Ectothiorhodospirales; family Ectothiorhodospiraceae; genus Thioalkalivibrio. The sequence continues at coordinate 3,422 of SKQM01000191.1, read as the reverse complement.
GCTGGCGGGCCACGATCAGATTGCATGGGGTCACGTCGATGCCGAGGACTTCCGCGCCGTGCCGCGCCATGCTCTCCGACAGGATACCGCCGCCACAGCCGACATCGAGCATCCGCAGGCCGGCCAGTGGCTTCGGTGCGCCGGGGTCGCGTCCGAGTTCCCGCGCGAGATGGCCGACGATCCAGCCGGTTCGGACGCGGTTCAGCAGGTGCAGCGGCCAGAAGGGACCCTGCTCGTCCCACCAGGTCTCGGCAAGCCGCTGATAGCGCGCGACCTCCTCGGGATCGACGCTGGGCGCACGAATCGCTTCCGGTTCCGACATTCCTCTCCCTCCTGCCCCTGGCCATCAGGCACACCCCGTTTCGGCCCGTCGTCGCGGGCGAAGTTCACCCGGGATACGAACGGACGGCCGCCGGGCTCTGGCAAAATAACGCAATGACGCGTTTCCGCTCCCGAAGACGCACCCGACGCCCGCGACGCCGCAGCCGTCCGCCGCTGTGGCGCCGGATCCTGCATGGGGTCCTGCTCTCGCTCGCCGCGCTCCTGGCGTTGCTGCTTGTGCTGATCCTGCTGCTGCGCTGGGTCGATCCGCCCTGGTCCATGTACATGCTGAGCCCGGCGTCGGGCCCGACCCCGCCGTCGTTGCGCCACACCTGGCAACGCATCGACGATCTGCCCCGCCACGTGCCCCTGGCCGTGATCGCGGCCGAGGACCAGCGATTCCCGCAGCACCGCGGCTTCGACTGGCTATCGATCCGGCAGGCGGTGGACGCGCATCGGCAGGGAGCTCGCCTGCGTGGCGCGAGCACCATCAGCCAGCAGACGGCGAAGAACGTCTTCCTGTGGCATGGCAGGAGCTACGCGAGGAAAGTGCTGGAAGCCGGTTTCACCGCGACCATCGAGATGCTGTGGCCCAAGGCACGCATCCTGGAGGTCTACCTGAACGTCGCCGAATGGGGACCGGGAATCTTCGGCATCGAGGCCGCCGCCCGGTATCACTTCGGCATTCCAGCCCGCCACCTGAGCCGGGAACAGGCGGCGCTGCTGGCGGCGGCGCTGCCCAACCCGCGGGTGCACTCGCCTGCCCGGCCGTCCGGCACCCTGGCCCAGCGGGCGCGCTGGATCGAGCGCCAGATGACACAGCTCGGCCCGGGCTGGCTCGAACCGCTGCAGCTGGGGCCCACTGCCACACCCAACGCCGCCGCCCGCGGGACGTGACCTGGGGCATCCCCCGAGGCGGGGGCGGAAAACGGCGCGCGGCACCCGGATCGGATAGATTGGGAGCCATGGCACGGCTCCTGATCATCCTGATTCCGCTGATCTTCCTGGTGACCTACGGGCCGGGTTGGTGGGTGCGCCGGACCATGGAAAAATACAGCCAGCCGGCCGACCGCTACGGGGGCACCGGCGGCGAACTCGCGCGGCACCTGCTGAACCAGCGGGGCCTGCACGATGTGTCGGTGGAGGTCGCCGAGGCGCAGGGGGATCACTACGACCCGGAAGCCCGGGCGGTGAGACTTTCCGAGGGCAACTACCACGGGCGTTCGCTGACTGCGGTGACGGTGGCCGCTCACGAAGTGGGACACGCGATACAGCACGCGGAGGGCTATGCGCCGCTGCGTCTGCGCGGCGAGCTGGTGCGCTGGGCAGCGAGCGGCCAACGCCTGGGCGCCTTCCTGATGCTGGCGATCCCGGTGATCACCATCATCACGCGGCACCCTGCGCCGGGCGCGATGTTCCTGCTGGCAGGCCTGCTGTCGATGGGGCTCGCGGCGATCGTCCACCTGGTGACACTGCCAACGGAACTCGACGCGAGCTTCGGGCGGGCAATGCCCATTCTTCGCGACGGCGGCTACCTGCACGACACCGACTATGGACACGCCGAACGCATTCTCAAAGCCGCCGCCTACACGTACGTGGCGCAGTCCCTGATGAGCCTGCTGAATATCTGGGCCTGGCTGCGCTTCCTGCGCCGATGAGCCCGGCACCGCGGCGCGGCCACTGCCGTCAGTCCTTCTCCGGCAGAGTGATGTTCAGCTCCAGAACCTCGCAGTCGCCTTCGCGCTCGAGGTTCATCTGCACGGCCTCGTCGTCCACGTGCACGTATTTGCGGATCACCGCAAGAATCTCCCGATGCAGTGCCGGGAGATAGTCCGGGCCCGAGCGGTGCGCGCGCTCCCGGGCGACGATGATCTGCAGCCTCTCCTTGGCCACGGAGGCCGACCTGGGCTTCGGGGAGCGGAAGTAGTCAAAGATACCCATGGCGTTCAGCCCCCGAACAGGCGCCCGAAGAAGCCTTTCTTCTGGAGCGTGGTAAAGCGGTGCGGGCGGTCCTCGCCGAGGAAACGTGCCACCGCGTCGATGTAGGCCTGCCCCGCGTCGGACTCCTGGTCGAGCACCACCGGAACGCCGGAGTTGGAGGCATTGAGCACCGACTGTGACTCCGGGATCACGCCGAGCAGATCGATGGACAGAATGTCCTGCACGTCCTCGATGCTGAGCATCTCGCCCTTGTCCACCCGCTGCGGCGAGTAGCGGGTCAGCAGCAGGCGCGCCGGGATTGCACCTTCGCCCTGTTCGGCCTTCTTCGTCTTGCTGGCCAGGATACCCAGCATACGGTCGGAATCGCGCACGCTGGAGACCTCCGGGTTGGTCACCACGATAGCCTCGTCCGCGAAGTAGGAGGCCATCAGCGCGCCCCACTCGATACCCGCCGGGCTGTCGCAGATCACGAAGTCGAACTCCCGCGCCAGTTCCTCCAGCACGCGTCCGACACCCTCGGTGGTCAGCGCCTCCTTGTCGCGGGTCTGCGACGCAGGGAGGATGAACAGGTTCTCGGTGCGCTTGTCCTTGATCAGCGCCTGCCGGAGATTCGCGTCGCCGTTGATCACGTTCACGAAGTCGTACACGACCCGGCGCTCGCAGCCCATGATCAGATCGAGATTGCGCAGGCCCACGTCGAAATCGACCACCGCGGTCTTGCGCCCCTGCATCGCGAGCCCGGTGGCCAGGGCCGCCGCTGTGGTGGTCTTGCCCACGCCGCCCTTGCCCGAGGTAATGACTACAATGCGTGCCATAAAGCCTGCATCTCCTTAGAATACGGCGCCTTTCGACTGCCTAGATTTCGGTGATTTGAATCGTTTCACCGGCCAGCGTCACCAGCCGGTTCTCGCCGCGCTCGCTGTCGAGGATGTCCTCCGAGATCCGGTAATGCCCGCCGATCGAAACCAGTTCGGCATCCAGACGCCGGCAATAGATGTGCGCTGTGGCCAGGCCCCGCACACCCGCAAGAGCCCGCCCCCGCATGGCGCCGTAGACGTGAATGTGGCCGTCGGCCAGCACCTCGGCACCAGCCGAGACCGCACCCATCACGATCAGGTCGCCGCCCCGCGCGTAAACCTGCTGTCCCGAGCGCACCGGCT
>SKQM01000229.1 GCA_007119005.1 Thioalkalivibrio sp. | reverse complement strand
GGCGGTGTGCGGCTTCGTGCCGAAATTCCGCTGAATCAGGAGTGATGCCCAGTGGCGATTGATCCGATCCGCGTGTTCCTGGTCGAGGACCACTGCCTGGTCCGGGCTGGGTTTCGCCAGTTGCTCGACAGCAACGCCGATATCCAGGTCGTGGGCGAGGCGGCATCCGCCGAGGAGGCCTTTGCCCTGCTGAAGGATGCGCTGCCGCAGGTGCTGGTCCTCGACGTCTCCCTGCCGGGCATCAGCGGCATCGACGCACTCGGCCGTTTCCTGCGACTGCTGCCGGGATTGCAGGTGCTGATGCTCAGCATGCATGAGTCCGACCCGTTTCCCGAGCTGGCGCTGGAACGCGGCGCGCGCGGCTATCTCTCCAAGCGCTGCGCGCCGGAGGAACTCGTGATCGCGGTGCGCCAGATCGCGGAGGGGCGGCATTATCTGTCCAGCAACATTGCGCAGCGCGTGGCGCTGGAGCGGGTCACCAGCGACCGTCACGGTCTGAAGGCGCTCAGCCCGCGGGAATTCGAGGTGTTCACCCTGCTGGCCCGCGGCCGCAGCGTTCGGGAGATCGCGGAGCTGGTGCATCTGAGCCCCAAGACCGTGCACGTGCACCGGGCGAACCTGCTGCGCAAGCTCGGGGTGCGCAACCCCGCGGAGCTGGTGCAGATTGCCGTGCGCAGTGGCACGCTGGATCTGGGTGAAGCATCGGGGGTTTGAGCCGGAGTCTTCGTGCAGGTCTCCCCCATGTTCCGCCAGGTTCAGACCCCCGATTCGCCGTAAGGGTCGATCACGCCCAGACGTGCGGCAAGCTGTGCCAGCGCCGCAGTGCTCTGTACGTCGAGCTTGTGCAGCAGGCTCGCGCGTTGGGAATGGACGGTTTTCGGGCTCAGGTGCAGGATCTCGGCGATCTCCTTCACCGTGCGCCCGCGCGCCAGCAGGCTGAAGATCTCGAAATCCCTTGGGTCCAGGCGCCCCAATTCATCGAGATCCGCCTCGCCAACGCCCGATGCCATCATGCTTTCCGCCAGCGCATGCTCGATATATGGCACGCCCGCGGCGACCACGCGTATCGCGGTAATCAGTTCCTGCGGCGCGCTGCGCTTGGAGAGATAGCCGCGGGCGCCGCGCTCCAGCGCCATCCTGGTGTAGGGCTCCAGCTCGTGCATGGTGAGCACCAGGATATTCGTCTCGGGCAGGATGCGGAGCAGGCGCCCGATGGTCTCGATGCCCGTCACGCCAGGCAGGGAGATGTCCGTCACGATCACCTGCGGATCGAGATCCAAAGCGATCCGACAGGCCTCTTCGCCCGACGCGGCCTCGCCGACGACCTCGATGTCCGGGACATCGTGGAGCAGCCCGCGCACGCCGGCGCGCACCAGCCTGTGGTCATCGACCAGTAACACGCGGATGGGGTGGGTTCGGGTCATGCCCGATCCGTGCCGAAGCGATGCCGGCAGTGCGCTGTTGTGTGTTCCGCTGCCGGGCTTGGGATGTGAATCCTCATTCGCCCACCTCCCCGATCATCTCTTGTGCCGCCTCGTGCAGGCGTGCCAGGCCGGTCTCTGCTGCGGCAACATCGTCCGTTTGGAGCGCCTTCTGCAGCGCGTCAACGGACGCGTAGATCCGTTCCGCTGAGCACACGGCCGCAGCGCCCTTGAGCCCGTGCAGCGCCTCCCGGAGCCGGTGCCAGTCCCGGGTGGAGAAGGCCGCGTCGATCGCCGCGATTTCGGCCGGCAGATCTTCACAGAACATTACCAGAATCGACCGGTCCCATGCCGGCCTCGCCGGCTCTGCGTCGGCCGTCCCGGCGGGTTCCGTGTCCGGAAGGTGGTCGGTTCCACGGTCGCCCGGGCGCACGCAGTCCTCGATCGCCTGCACGAGCACGGGCTCTTCCACCGGCTTGATCAGATAGCCGGCAACACCCGGCATCTCGCGCTCGATCAGGGTTTTCGAGACCGCGTCGGCGCTGACCGCGAGGATCGGGACCCGGGAATATCCCTCCAGGGCCCGGATCTCCCGGCTGGCCTCGATCCCGCCCATGCCGGGCATGTGGACGTCCATCAGGACCACGTCGAAGGGTTCACGCGCGGCAGCGGCGATGGCCTCCATCCCGTTCGAGGCCTGCCGCACTTCCGCGCCGTGCATTTCGAGCATTGCCTCGAGCAGGTGCCGGTTGACCCGGTTGTCGTCGACCGCCAGCACGCGGACGCCCGCCAGACGGTCGTCTCCGGGGCTGCGCTCCGCCTGCACCGGCAACGGCTGTGCGGTCGCCGCGACCGGCAAACGCAGCCGGACCACGAAACGGGACCCCTTGCCAGGACTGCTCTCCACTCGGATATCGGCGTTCATCGCATCGACCAGCCGCCGAACGATCGCAAGCCCGAGCCCGGTGCCCTGGTAATGGCGGCGGTCGCCGATGTCGACCTGGGCGAAGGGTTCGAAGATCTGGTCCAGATGCTCCTGCGCGATGCCGATTCCCGTGTCCTCCACCGAGAGTGTCAGGCCGCAGATCGCCCCGGGCAGTACATCGGCATCGATCGAAATGTGTACCGATCCGCTGGGCGTGTACTTGATCGCGTTGGAAACCAGGTTCGACAGGATCTGGCGCAGCCTTGTGGAATCGCCGATCAGCAGCGCGGGCACGCTGTCGCTGATCTCGAGCCGACACTCCACACCCCGGTTGGTGGCCTCGGGTGTGAGCAGATGGCAGACCGAGGTCGCGACCCTGCGGATGTCCAGCGGTTCGCGCGCCAACTCGATGTGCCCGGCTTCGATCCGTGAGAAGTCGAGGATCTGGTCGATCACGGTCATCAGTTCCCCTGCGGAATCGCGGATGAACGCGACCTTGGTCCTTTGCGACTCCTCCAGCGGCTCCTGGCCCAGCAGTTCCACGAAGCCGAGGATGCCGTTCATGGGCGTGCGGATCTCGTGGCTCATGTGCGCGAGGAATTCCGACTTCGCGCGGCTCGCCTTCAAGGCCAGATGGCGAGCCTGCTCCAGTTGCAGGTTGCGCGTCTGGAGTTCGGCGGTGGCGTTCGCGATACGCTGCTGCAGCTCCTGATGGTGCCGCTGCAGTGCATCGAGCATCGCGTTCACGCCCTGTTCCAGGCGCGCCAGTTCGTCCGTCGCGCCAGTGTCCGCGCGTTGATCGAACTGCCCGTCGGCTGCCTGCCGGACGAGGCCCGTGATGGACTCGATGGGTTTGGCGATCTTGCGGCTCGTGTGCCAAAGCAGACCGGTTGCCAGCAGGAGCACGCCCAGCAGCAGTCCGAGGCTGTTCAGGATCAGGTTCCGGGCCTCGATCCTGGCATCGCGCGACGTGAGCGTCACCGTAACCGCGCCCAGGCCCGGTACTGCCGCCATCTCCGCCGACGCCACTGCAGAGAAGGCGGGGTCCTCTTCGATCGCGATGACCGGTTGCGGAAAAACCTGCTCGGTGTAAGAGAGCAGGAAACGATCCTCCCGGACGTCCTGGTCGAAGCGTCCCTCGATGATTG
>SKQM01000065.1 GCA_007119005.1 Thioalkalivibrio sp. | reverse complement strand
CGAAGAAAACCAGGAAATCATCACCTTTGACGGCGGGCTGTCCCGCGATGGCCAGTACATCGTCTGCATGGACCCGCTGGACGGCTCGTCGAACATCGAGGTGAACGTCTCTGTCGGCACGATCTTCTCGATCTACCGCCGGCTGAGTCCCGGTGGCGAGCAGGCGGATCTATCGGATTTCCTGCAACCGGGCATCCGCCAGGTCGCCGCGGGTTACGTGATCTACGGGTCGTCCACGATGCTCGTGTACACCACCGGAGAGGGGGTGGACGGCTTCACGCTGGACCCCGGCATCGGCGAGTTCTGCCTGTCGCATCCGCGCATCCGCACCCCGGATACCGGCAAGATCTATAGCATCAACGAGGGCAATTACGTCCACTTCCCGATGGGCGTGAAGAAGTACATCAAATACTGTCAGGAGATCGATCCGGACACGGACCGCCCCTACACGTCGCGCTACATCGGCTCACTGGTGTCCGACTTCCACCGCAACCTGCTGAAGGGCGGTATCTTCATCTATCCGCAGACGCAGGCGGCACCCGAGGGCAAGCTGCGACTGATCTACGAGTGCAACCCGATCGCCTTCATCGCCGAACAGGCCGGTGGCGTCGCCAGCAACGGCGCTATCCGTACCATGGAACAGGTACCGGCAACGCTGCACCAGCGGGTGCCCTTCTACGTCGGTTCCCGGACGATGGTGGACCGGGTGCGCGGCTTCCTGGAGGAATTCGGCTGAGGGCGACCGCAGGCGCGCTGGAAGGCCGTCAGGCGGTAACCAGCCACTGCTGGTAGGCGCCTGCCGCGAGGATCATCGTCCCCGCCACCAGCAACCCCGGGCTGATCACCCGCCAGACCACGGCGCCGGTCCAGCGCCAGAGCCCGAAGCTCACCAGCGAGAGCGTGAGCACGATGGTCGCGGCCAGCCCGGGGGGCGGCAGCGCGCCTGGGTGGAATGGCAGCGTGGCCGTGCGCCAGAGCACCAGCGAAACCGCCAGTGCTGCAAGGATTACGCCGACGTAGAAGTAGTGGAATCCTTTGATCGCGTCTCTCCCGTGATGGCTTCAGCAGCGGTCGTCGAGATCACTGCCCCCTCCCCAGACCTCCCCCGCCTGCGGGGAGTTTCCTCCCCTATCGCGTGTGCGGGGTGCAAGTGAGGGTAGCGAGATCACTGCTGCCCGATGAAGTCCACGACCGCTTCGGCCACGTCGTCGGCGAAGAAGTCCCGGAAGAAGTGGTCGGCACCGTCGATGGTCACCGTGGTCACCGCATCCGCGCGCTCGATTCCGGCCATGCGCTCGGGCAGATCGGCGACCACGTCGTCCTCGGAGCCAATGATCACCAATGTGGGGACGGCGATGCCGTCGATCACGCGCGGGGTATCGTGCGCCTCCGCCGGGTCGTAGTAGCCGAGGAAGGCCCTCGGGGCAACGTCGAGCGATTCGCAGTAGAGGAAGCGGACGTCCCGCAGCAGGGTTTCCGGCTGGTCCATCCGCAGCAGTTCGCGGGCCTGGTCGAGATGCGCCACCAGTGGCATTCCAGACTGGGCTTCGTAGCTGGATGCCGCGCGCTCGGCGTCATAGGTCGAAGGCGCGATCAGAACCACCGCCTGAACGTCCTGCACACCCCACTCCTGCACGTAGCGCCCGATCTGGTTGCCACCGCGCGAATGCCCGAGCAGGCTCACCGGGCCATAACCCTCCGCCTGCAGCCACGCCATCCAGGCGTCCAGTTCGCCGAAGTGCTCCTCGACGCCGTGGGTCACCGGCCGGTCGCACTCGAACATCCCCTCGCGGGCATCGATGCCAAAGCTCAGGTTCACCGAGAGCGAATTCAGGCCTTGATCGGCCAGCACGTCCTGCACTGCGGCCATGGTTTCCATACGACCGTGCGCGAGCGTTCCGTGCAGCATCAGGATCACGCCTTCCCCCGGGTCGGCCACAGACTGCAGGTGCCCGATCAGCGTCAGGCCGTCGTGCTCCAGTGTGACCCGTTCCGCCGACTGAGCGGCAAACGGCACCGCGATCAGCAGTGCGAAAAGCCAGGTACGGACCAGCTTGCGGTTCCAGGACATGCGAATCCTCCTCGGTTGCGGATGGGAATGCGTTATAGACGGCCCACCGCCCGGATAATTTCATCGGGAACTCATGTTAGAGTCTCGCGTCCAGAACACCTGTTACCCGGAAAACACCCCAAGAGGCCCCATGGCGCAGTACATCTTTACCATGAACGGCGTTGGCAAGATCGTCCCGCCGAAAAAGCAGATCCTGAAAGATATCTACCTGAATTTTTTCCCCGGAGCGAAGATCGGGGTACTCGGCTACAACGGCTCCGGGAAATCGACTTTGCTCCGGATCATGGCCGGTGTGGACAAGGACATCATCGGCGAAGCGCGTCCCCAGCCGGGGATCCGCGTCGGCTTTCTGCCGCAGGAACCGCAGCTGGACGGCAGCAAGGACGTGCGCGGCAACGTCGAGGAGGCCGTCGAGCCGATCAAGCAGGCGCTCGCCCGCCTCGACCAGGTCTACGCGGCCTACGCCGAACCGGATGCGGACTTCGACAAGCTGGCCGCGGAACAGGCAGAACTCGAGTCCCTGATCCAGGCCAGCGACGGGCACAACCTCGAGCGCACTCTGGAGGTGGCCGCCGACGCGCTGCGTCTGCCGCCCTGGGACGCGGATGTGAAGACACTATCCGGCGGCGAACGCCGGCGCGTCGCACTGTGCCGGCTGCTGCTGTCGAGCCCGGACATGCTGATCCTGGACGAGCCGACCAACCACCTGGACGCCGAGAGCGTCGCCTGGCTGGAGCGCTTCCTGAAGGAATTCCCCGGCACCGTGGTCGCGGTGACCCACGACCGCTACTTCCTGGACAACGTCGCCGGCTGGATCCTCGAACTCGACCGCGGACACGGGATCCCGTGGCAGGGCAATTATTCGTCCTGGCTGGAACAGAAGGAGAAGCGCCTCGCGCAGGAAGAGAAGGCCGAACAGGCGCGGATCAAGGCGATGGAATCGGAGCTCGAGTGGGTGCGCAGCAATCCGAAGGGCCGCACCGCGAAGAGCAAGGCGCGGCTGAAGCGCTTCGAGGAACTGGCGTCCAGCGACTACCAGCGCCGCTCCGAAACCAAGGAGCTGTACATCCCGCCCGGCCCGCGGCTGGGCGACGTGGTGCTGGAAGCGGAAAACCTTAGCAAAACCTTCGGCGATCGGGTGCTCTATCAGGGGCTCTCCTTCTCGGTGCCGCGTGGCGGCATCGTTGGCGTGATCGGCCCGAACGGCGTCGGGAAAACCACCCTGTTCCGGATGATCACCGGGCAGGAACAGCCGGACGAGGGCAGCATCACCATCGGCGAAACCGTCCAGATTGCCTATGTCGACCAGAGCCGCGACGCGCTGGCGGACGAGAAGAGCGTGTGGGAGGAAATCTCCAACGGCCAGGATATCGTCCAGGTCGGGAACTTCCAGATGCCCTCGCGCGCCTACGTCGGCCGATTCAACTTCAAGGGTTCCGACCAGCAGAAACGCATGAAGGACCTGTCAGGCGGTG
>SKQM01000058.1 GCA_007119005.1 Thioalkalivibrio sp. | reverse complement strand
TCGCACTGCTGCTGCTGGCCGTGATCCTCGGCCGCCAGGCCGCCACCCGGGATGGTCTCGATCTGAACCCGCTGCTCGGGCGGACCGCGATTTTTTCATTGCTCTTCGCAGCGTGGCTGGCCCTCCGGTATGGTGGGACCAGCGTCTGAGCGCGAGCCCCCCACGCAGGCGTCCGCGCTGGTCCTGGACGAGTGGCGATCCTTGGCGGACCATAGCCCGCAAAGCCGCCCTCCCAAGGACCGACACAGCATGAACACGTCTGCCCACGTCAGCACGGAGACCGATCCACGCAGCCGCGGTCCAAGGCTCGTTTTCGGCGCCAGCGGGTACATCGGCACCCACCTCGTCCCCTACCTGCTGGCCGCCGGGGTTCCGGTCCGCGCCGCCGCACGCTCGCCTGAAGTCCTCGCGGCCCGTGGTTGGGAGAGGGTCGAAAGTGTTGCGGCGGATGCCCTGAAGCCCGAGACGCTCGCCGCCGCACTGCGGGGCATCGACACGGCCTACTACCTGGTGCACTCGATGGCTGCGGGCCGCAACTTCGGGCGCATCGACCTGGAAGCCGCCGCCAATTTCGCCGCTGCCGCCGCTGCTGCCGGCGTGCGGCGCATCGTCTACCTGGGCGGACTGGTGCCTCCCTCCGCGAGTACGGAGCACATCGTGTCCCGCCAGCGCACCGGCGACGTGCTGCGCGAGAGCTCGGTGCCGGTGACGGAGATCCGCGCCGGCATCATCGTCGGACCGGGGTCCGCCGCCTTCGAGGTGATGCGCGATCTCGTGTTCCACCTTCCGATGATGATCACCCCGCGATGGGTCCTGGCGAAATCCCCGCCCATCGCGCTGGACAACCTTCTGGAATACCTGCTGCGCACCCCGGACGTCCCGGAAACAGAGGGGAAAATCCTGGACGCGGCCGGACCCGAGTATCTGACCTACGCGGAAATGATGCGCATCCTTGCCGAGGAAGCGGGCAGGCGGCCGCCCCGCATCATCCCCGTGCCGCTGCTCACACCGCGTCTTTCCTCCTACTGGCTGCGCCTGGTCACGGCGGTTCCCACCCCGGTGGCCCGGGCGCTGATCGAGGGCATGCGCCAGGACTTCGCCGCGGATGACGAGGAGATACGGCGCCTGATCCCGCAGGACCTGCTGGATTTCCGTGCTTCGGTCCACGCGGCGTTCGAGGCCGAGCGCCGGCACGAGATTGCTGCGCGCTGGACCGAGGGGGCCTTCGCGTTTCGGGATTACCGACCCGACTACGCCTATTACGCCAAGCGTGCGAGCGGCAGCGCCATCGCGAACGCCCCGGCCAAGGACGTCTGGCAAGTGGTCGCCTCGATCGGCGGTTCGAACCGCTATTTCTACATGAACGTTCTGTGGAAGATTCGCGAGGTTCTGGACTGGATGGTCGGTGGACCGGGACTCAATTACGGAAGGCGGCACCCGGACGAACTGCGGGTCGGCGACACCGTGGATTCCTGGCGCGTGATCGCGATGGAGCCCGGGCGGCGCCTGACCCTGTTCTTCGGCATGCGCGCGCCGGGTTCAGGGGTGCTCGAGTTCGAACTGGAACCCGAGGGCGGCGCCACCCGCATCCGTGCCACCGCCTACTGGCACCCCGCCGGCGTCTGGGGGCTGCTGTACTGGTACGCGCTGGTGCCCGCCCACCTGTTCATCTTCGCGGGAATGACGCGGGCCATCGCCCGCCGTGCCGAGGCGCTGGCGCACTCCGTGAATGGCAAAGGTGGATCGACCGGCTGATTCCGGTCTGCCGGATCAGTAGCGCCCGTGCTGATGCGAGATGTAGTTGGACATCTCGACGAACTGGGCATTCATGCGGTGCAGGATGTTGTGCCCGACCTGCACGATGTTCTTCATCACCTGGTACACCAGCCACGGATCCGACTCGATCAACGTCTCGAAGTCCGCGCGGTTGAAGGTGCACACCGTCGGGTTGCCGATCGCGCGCAGGGAAGCACTGTGCGGACGCCCGGCGATGAACCCCATCTCGCCGGCCAAATCCCCGGCCTGCAGAATGTGCAGCGTAACCTCCTGCCCCCCGCCGACGTTGCGGGTCACGGCCAGCTTCCCGGAGGTGATCACGCAAAGCGCATCGTCCTGTTCGCCCTCATGAAAAAGCTTTTCGTTATCGTTAAGCTTGCGGCAGTACGAGATGCCCGCCAGCCGGTTGACCTGCTCGTCGGAGAGGCCCGCGGTGAGTCGCGTATCGCGCAGGTCCGCGTAGTTTTCCGTGTCGCCCATCTTGTCCCCCGGTGCCTTGTTGGTGCGGCGCACAGTATCCAACCCGGGTCGCCAGAGTTCAATGCCCCGGCGTTCGGGTGGCGCTGTGGAGCGGGGACTGCAACGCCAGAGACCGTCGAGGACCTCGACCCAGGGAGCATGACTGATGCCATCGATCGAAACCCGTGCCTTCCTCCCGGCGGACCCGCAGACGGTCTTCCGGATGCTGCGCAACGTGGAGGACTTTCCCCGTTACACCCGGGCCGTCGAGACAGTGACTCCGATGGGCGGCGAACGCTATCGCTGGGACGTGCGGGTGGCCGGGGTGCACTATCAGTGGGTGGTGGAGATCATCGAGAGCGACGAGCCCGAGCGCATCGCCTGGAAGTCGGTGACCGGCATCTCGAACACGGGCCGCTATCGACTGGCGCCGGTCCAGGGCGGCACCGATCTGCGGCTCGTGATCGACTACACCCTGAACAGCCGCCTGCTGGACAAGACCGTCGGACGGGTCGCCGGCCCGGTGGTGCGGCGGATCAGCACGGAGGTCCTCGAACGGGTTCGGGAGCACCTGGCATCGAAGGGCACCTGATCGCAACGACGAGCCCCGCGGTGACCACTTGGCTGAAAGGGTTCGGGAATTCCCCGAGGTTCCCGACGTCCGAATGGGTATGAATCGACCCGAGGACCAAATTGCGAAACCGGTCGCAGCGGGCCCGCACGGCCGAGCGCTGGCGTGGCTGTTGGTGCCGTTCCTGTTTCTGGGCCTTGCGCTCGCGCTACCGGGAACGGCTACGGGAGACGACTACCCGGCAGGCTCCAGGATCGATTGGAACGCCTTCGACCCCGCCCTGTTCCAGCGGGCGCGCACCGAAAACCGCCCATTGTTCCTGTATTTCCACGGGCAGTGGTGCACCTGGTGCCGTGATTTCCAGGACGAAAGCCTGGAACACGATGACGTCGTCGCGGCAATCGAGACGGGCTATATCCCCGTGTTGATCGACCTCGATCGCAGACGCGACCTGTTCACCCGTTACGGAGGCCGTGGCCTGCCGTTCGTGGTCATCGTGGACGCACGGGACGAAATACGGGGCCGATTCACCGGTCATGTCGGACCGGCGGACCTGTCCCGGGTGCTGACCGAGCAGCGGCGGCACATCTCCGCCACGGGCCGCGAACTGGCTCCCGCAGAAGAGCCGATCGAAACGGTGGACGCCTTCCTGGAAATGCTGGACGAGGTCTATGACCCACGCTCCCGGCGGCTCAGCGGCAGCGCGATGTTCGGCACGCTCAGCAAGCGCCCGCAACCCTGGACTCTCGGCTTTC